>VAZT01000587.1 GCA_005884825.1 Alphaproteobacteria bacterium | reverse complement strand
GCCGAGTTCGCCGCATTGCAACGTCTCGGGGCGCGGCTCGTCTGTTGGGGCGAGCCAACCTACCCGAGCGGGCTCGCAGCGATCGACGATGCGCCGCCGATCCTGACCGTGCTCGGGCGGGCCGAGTTGCTGGGCGGCCCGATCGTGGCAGTGGTCGGGGCGCGCAACGCCTCGGCCAATGGCCGGCGCTTTTGCCGCGACCTCGCCGCCGCGCTCGGGCAAGGCGGCATCACCGTTGTGTCGGGCCTGGCCCGCGGGATCGATGCCGCCGCCCATCTGGGCGCGCTCGAAACCGGCAGCGTCGCCGTCGTCGCCGGTGGGGTCGATGTCGTCTACCCCGAAGAGAACCGTGGGCTGCACGAGGCATTGGCGCGCCAGGGCGCGATCGTCGCCGAATTGCCGCTCGGAACCGAGCCTCAGGCGAGGCATTTCCCGCGCCGCAACCGGCTAATCTCAGGAATGGCTCTCGGGGTTGTTGTGGTCGAGGCGGCGGCGCGCTCCGGTTCGCTGATCACCGCCCGCTTCGCACTCGAGCAAGGTCGCGACGTCTTTGCGGTGCCCGGCTCGCCGCTCGATCCGCGCTGCCGCGGCTCGAACGATCTGCTGAGGCACGGCGCGATCCTGACCGAGGGCGCGGAGGATGTGCTGTCGCAGCTTGGGGCGCAGCTGAAATACCCGGCCGCCTCGCCGCCTCCGCGTCCGCCGCTCGCGCGGCCGGCCATGATGGATTGGCCATCGGCCGGCACGCCGCCGCCGGTCGCCGATGACGCCGCGCTCGACCTGATCACCGAGAGATTGGGACCGACCCCGGTCGCGGTTGACGAACTGGTGCGCCAATGCCACTTGTCAGCCGCCGCGGTGGCCACCCTCCTCCTCGAGCTGGAGCTAGCCGGCCGGGTCGAACGCCACCCCGGCAACCTCGTTTCCTTGCGCTGAATATTTGCGTCGCTTTGATTGCGCACCCACTTAAGCTGTCCCGCAGGGGCGACCTTGCGCCATAGAGCCGATTGATGAAAGTCGTCGTCGTCGAATCGCCCGCAAAGGCGAAGACCATCAACAAGTATCTCGGCAGCGACTACAAGGTCGTGGCCAGCTACGGCCATGTCCGCGACCTTCCGGCGAAGGACGGCTCGGTTCTGCCGGATGCGGATTTTGCGATGTCGTGGGAGGTCGACGGCAAGTCCGAAAAACATCTGAAGACGAGTCTTTAACGAGGTGACGAAGAACGCAGTGCTCGATGCGTTCACTCGCCCTCGCGAGATCGACCGCGAGCTGGTCGAGGCCTATCTCGCCCGCCGCGCGCTCGATTACCTCGTCGGTTTCACGTTGTCCCCGGTGCTGTGGCGCAAGCTCCCGGGCAGCCGCTCGGCGGGCCGCGTCCAATCCGTCGCGTTGCGTTTGGTCTGCGAGCGGGAATCCGAGATCGAGGTGTTCAAGTCCCGCGAATACTGGACCATCGAGGTCGAATTCAAAACCGAAGCCGGCCAGACCTTTACGGCTCGGCTGACCCATCTCGACGGCAAGCGCCTCGAGCGCTTCGATCTCGACAGCGAGGCCAAGGCGCGGGCGGCGGCCGACGCGATCCTGCGCGCGTCGGGCTTTATGGTCGCCGAGATCGACAGCCGGCAGGTCCGCCGCAATCCCTTTCCACCCTTTACGACCTCGACGTTACAGCAGGAGGCATCCCGCAAGCTCGGCCTGTCGGCCAATCGGACGATGCAGATCGCTCAGCGGCTCTATGAGGGCATCGAGCTCGCCGGCGAGACGGTCGGATTGATCACCTATATGCGGACGGACGGCGTCGCGATTTCAGCCGAGGCGATCGCCGCGGCCCGCCAGCTAATCGGCGGCGAGTTCGGACCACGCTACCTCCCGGACGCGCCGCGGGTTTACCGCAGCCCCGCCAAGAACGCCCAGGAAGCGCATGAGGCGATCCGGCCCACCGATCTGGCGCGCAAGCCCACCGACGTTGCCGCCCATCTCGACCGCGACCAGCTCCGGCTTTACGAGCTGATCTGGAAGCGGACCGTGGCGAGCCAGATGGCGTCGGCGCTCCTCGAGCAGGTCGCCGTCGACATCGCCGATGCCGCCGGGCGGCTCCGCTTGCGCGCGAACGGCTCCGTCATCCTGTTCGATGGGTTTCTCACGCTCTATCAGGAGGACCGCGACGACACCCCGGATGGAATGGAGTCAGCGAGGGAGGGCGAAGGCGGGCGTCTGCCGGCGATGCGCAAAGCCGAACGGCTCGCGCGTGGCGAAGTAACGCCGAGCCAGCATTTCACTCAGCCGCCACCGCGCTATACCGAAGCCAGTCTCGTCAAAAAACTCGAAGAGCTCGGCATCGGCCGGCCCTCGACCTATGCCTCGATCCTGCAAGTCCTGCAGGATCGCGACTATGTCCGCCTAGAAAAGCGGCGCTTTATTCCCGAGGACCGAGGGCGCCTGGTCACCGCATTTCTGACGAACTTCTTCGAGCGCTACGTCGAGTACAATTTTACCGCCGACCTGGAAAACCAGCTCGACGACGTCTCCGGCGGACGCATCGACTGGAAGGAAGTACTGCGGAACTTCTGGCGCGATTTTTCCGCCGCAATCGACGGCACCAAGGAATTGACGATCAGCCAGGTGCTGACAGCTCTCGACGAGGCGCTCGGCCCGCACTTTTTCCCCAATGGCGATTCCGGGCACGACCCGCGCCTCTGCCCCGTTTGCGGTGCCGGCAGACTCAGCCTCAAGCTCGGCAAGTTCGGCGCCTTCATCGGCTGCTCCAATTACCCGAATTGCCGTTTTACGAGGCCGCTAGCGGTGGAGAGCGAGGCCGAGCCGACCACTCCCGAAACCGCGCTCGGCACGGACCCGGGAACCGGCCTGGCGGTCACGCTAAAAAAGGGCCCCTATGGTCATTATGTGCAGCTCGGCGACGGCAACGGCGAGTTCAAGCCCAAGCGGGTCGCCGTGCCCCGCTCCCTGAAGCCGGCCGAGATCGATCTGGAGACCGCATTGCGGCTGCTCGCATTGCCGCGCGAGCTCGGCCGCCATCCCGAAACGGGCGAGGCTATCGTCGCCGGCATCGGCCGGTTCGGCGCCTACATCAAGCACGGATCGATCTTCAAGTCGCTCGGCGCCGACGATGACGTGCTGACGATCGGGCTGAACCGCGCCGTCGTGCTGCTGGCCGAGCCGTCTTCCGGGCAGCGCCGCGGGCCGCAGCTGCTCCGCGAGCTCGGAGCTCACCCCGAAGGCGGCACGGTCGGCCTCTATCGCGGACGTTACGGCCCTTATGTCAGCCATGACGGCGTGATCGCGTCGCTGCCGCGCAATGCCGATCCCGACACCTTCTCCCTTGCCGAAGCATTGCCGCTGGTCGCCGCGCAGCGCGACAAGGGCAAGAAACGGGGACGCAAGACCGCCAAATCCGCCACGGCGAAGGGCGCCCCGGCAAAGGCCGCCAAGAATGGCGCTACAATTGCGGTGGCGAAAAAAACCAAAACGGCGAAAAAGACCGGAGCCGCCAAAAAGACCGCGGCAACAAAGACCAGAGCCAATCTGTCGACGGCAAAGACACCCCGAGCTCGATCCGGGCCGGCGCCCCGCTGAGCGCATGCGCAGAAATCGCGCTGGAATGCAATCATCATCTTTCCTCGCTTTCCCGGCGGAAAGCCGGGACCCATTCCTCCACCACTCGGAACTTCTTGAAGCATTCGCAGTGCCTTGCCAGCGGGGATGGGTTCGTGCCGCGGAACGATGGGCCCCGGCCCTTCGCCGG
>VAZT01000586.1 GCA_005884825.1 Alphaproteobacteria bacterium | reverse complement strand
ACGCGACCGCGTTCGTCATGCCTCTGGCCGGAACGAACGCAACCGAGATAATCGCGGGCCTCGAGCGCAGCGCCAATTTCCTCAAGGGGCTCGTCGCGCGGGAAGTTCAACTGCGCAACACGCCGAACCTCGTCTTCGCGCTCGACGATTCGTTTGATCGGGCAGACCGAATCACCGCCCTGTTGACGCGGCCCGAGGTGGCGCGTGACCTCAGGCCGCAAGCCGCCGAGGCCAAGACGTTGACGAATAATGGGGCCGATGACGAGTAGCGCCGGTCTCGACGGCTGGCTCGTCGTCGACAAGCCGCTTGGTCTAACCTCGAACCGTGTCGTCGAGCTGGTCCGCCGCCGAGCCGGGGGAAAAGTCGGACATGCGGGCACTCTCGACCCGCTGGCGACCGGCGTATTGCCGATCGCCCTCGGCGAGGCGACCAAAACGACCGCTTATGCGATGACCGGCCGCAAGCGCTACCGCTTTCGCATCCGCTGGGGTATCGCCCGCGCGACCGACGACCGCGAAGGTGAGATCACCGGGGAAAGCCCGGCAAGGCCGAGCCGCGAGGCGATCGAGGCGATCCTCCGGAGGTTTACCGGCACCATTCTGCAACGGCCGCCGGCCTATTCGGCGGTCAAGATCAGTGGGCGGCGTGCTTATCAGCTCGCCAGGACCGGCCAACCGCCACTCCCTCCCGAGCGGCCGGTGGAAATTGCCGAGCTGCGGCTCACCGCAATCCCCGATCGGGACCATGCCGATTGCGAAGCGCTCGTCGGCAAGGGAACTTATATCCGTGCGCTGGCGCGCGATCTCGGCGCAAGCCTCGGAACGCTGGCTCACATCGCCGAACTGCGCCGCCTTTCGGTTGGCCGCTTCACGGAAAGCCAAGCGATAGCACTGGATTCGATCGCCGAGCGTGGGCATATAGCAACGGATTGCGGATTTCTGCTTCCGATCGAGGCTGGGCTGGACGACATCCCGGCACTTGTCTTGACCGGAGGCGAAGCTGCTCGACTTCGTAGCGGGCAGAGGGTGCGGCCGGGCGAACCCGGCACACTGGCTCGTCTCGATCGGTTTGAGGACAGCGCGGTCGTCGGCGTTTGGCACGATCAGGCTCTGGTTGCGCTGGCCCGGATCGAAGACGGCTGCCTTTGCCCGATACGAGTCATCAATCGCTGAAAGGGAACCGGAACTGATGTCGATTACTGCCGAGCGCAAACAGGCGCTCATCACCGAATACGGGGCGAAGGAAGGCGACACGGGGTCGCCCGAGGTCCAGGTGGCCATCCTGAGCGAGCGGATTCGCAATCTCACCGGCCACCTGTCCACCCACAAGAAGGACTTCCACTCACGGCGTGGCCTGCTCGTCATGGTCGGCCAGCGGCGTCGGTTGTTGGATTATCTCAAGCGATCGAGCGTGGGACGTTACGAGACCGTGATCGGGCGCCTCGGGCTGCGCCGCTGAGCCGACGAAGGGATACCGAGATCACGCCGGTGCACGACATGCCTGCCGCATCGCTGCGGCGCGCGAAAGAATTACCCCGTTTGTGTTTATCGACAGCTCCGCATCACTGTGGCGGCGCTGGTCTTCCGGCTGACGGTCCGGGCGCTCGGGGCGCCGAACCATGCCGTCGCCCAAATTTTCCGAAAAGGATGATCCCGAATGTTCCATGTTTATCGTAAGGAGCTGAATTGGGGCGGTCGCCGCCTCGTGCTGGAGACGGGTCAAATCGCTCGTCAGGCCGACGGCGCCGTGCTCGCCACCTACGGGGAGACCACTGTTCTGTGCACCGCGGTCGCGGTCAAGAGCGCAAAACCCGGTCAGGACTTCTTTCCGCTGACCGTGAACTACCAAGAGAAGACGTTCGCCGCCGGGAAGATCCCGGGGGGCTTCTTTAAGCGCGAGGGCCGGCCTTCCGAGAAGGAGACGCTCGTTTCGCGGCTGATCGATCGGCCGCTGCGGCCGCTCTTTGCCTCGGGGTTCGTCAACGAAACCCAGGTAGTGTGCACGGTTTTGAGCCATGATTTGGAAAACGACCCCGACATCGTCGCAATGATCGGCGCCTCCGCCGCCTTGACGATTTCGGGGATCCCGTTTCTGGGGCCAATCGCCGGCGCGCGGGTGGGTTACGTCGAAGGCAACTATGTCTTGAACCCGACAGTGAGCCAGCTGCCGCGCTCCGATCTCGATCTCGTCGTCGCCGGTACCGGCGAGGGCGTCCTGATGGTCGAATCCGAAGCCAAGGAACTACCCGAGCACGTAATGCTTGGTGCTGTGACCTTTGGCCATAGTGAGTTTCAACCGGTGATCCAGGCGATCATCGACCTCGCCTAGACCTGCGCACGCGGTCGGCCCGCTGATCGAGGCCGCCTACGCCACGCTAGGCAAGCAGGACCGCAGCAACAGGCTCGATGAGGCTAAGGCCAAACTGACCGAGCTATTTCCCGACGAAGCGCAGTACGCGGTCGCGCTCAAGCTCTTCAAGGACATCGAAAAGGAGATTGTGCGTGGCGCCATTTTGCGCGACGGCCACCGGATCGATGGCCGAGACACGCGCACTGTTCGGCCGATATCCTGCGACGTCGGCATTCTGCCTCGCGCCCATGGCTCGGCGCTGTTCACCCGCGGCGAGACGCAGGCGCTGGTCGTCGCGACATTAGGAACGGGTCAGGACGAGCAGGTCATCGACGCGCTCGAGGGCGAGTATCGCGAAAACTTCATGCTCCACTACAATTTCCCGCCCTATGCGACGGGCGAAGCCGGTCGCATGGGCTCGCCCGGGCGACGGGACATCGGGCACGGCAAACTGGCTTGGCGAGCCATCCATCCGTTGCTCCCCACCAAAGAGAGTTTTCCGTACACGATCCGCGTCGTTTCGGAGATCACGGAATCGAACGGTTCATCCTCGATGGCCTCGGTGTGCGGCGCCTCGCTTGCGTTGATGGATGCCGGGGTGCCGCTGCCGCGGTCGGTCGCGGGGATCGCGATCGGGCTGATCAAGGAGCCGGAAGGATTTGCCGTACTCTCGGACATCCTCGGCGATGAGGATCATCTCGGCGACATGGATTTCAAAGTCGCCGGCACCGAGCAGGGCGTCACCGCGCTGCAGATGGACATCAAGATCACCTCGATCACCGAGGAGATCATGCGGATTGCCCTGGATCAGGCGCGGGACGGCCGCAATCACATCCTGGGAGAAATGGCAAAGGCTTTGACTGGCGCCCGCGACACGGTCAGCAACAATGCGCCGCGGATCACGAGCTTCAGCATTCCGAAGGAAAAAATCCGCGAGGTCATCGGTTCCGGCGGCAAGGTAATCCGCGAGATTACCGAGACGACCGGGGCCAAGATCGACATCGACGACGACGGTACCATCAAAGTCGCCGCGGTAGACGGCGATGCGGCGCAGGCTGCGATCGATTGGATTCGCGGCATCGTGGCCGAACCCGAACTCGGCGTCATCTACAATGGCAAGGTCGTGAAAGTCGTCGATTTCGGCGCCTTCGTAAATTTTCTCGGATCGCGTGACGGGCTCGTTCACATCAGCGAGCTGGCCCCGCAGCGGGTCGGCAAGGTTGCCGACGTCGTCAAGCTCGGCGACAATGTCAAAGTCAAGGTGCTGGGCTTCGACGATCGCGGAAAGGTCAAGCTGAGCATGCGCCAAGTCGACCAGGAGACCGGCGAGGACCTCGGCTCGCGTCGGCCGGAGCGCCAGGAACCGCAGGTGAAGGCTGCAACCTGACGACATCGGGTGCCGGGCGGGACGGCCGCGAACTTCCCGCGGATGCCGTATGCGCGACGCGGCACTTGCTGGCCGCCTCATCCAGGATTTCTCCGGAGAGCGGGACGATCGAAACTGTCCTGCCGCCGGTCATCGGCCATCGCGGCGCCGCCGCATATGCGCCGGAGAATACTCTCGCCGGATTGCGCAGGGCAAAGGCGCTCGGTTGCAGTTGGGTCGAGTTCGATGTCCGGCTCACCGCCGACAACCAGCCGGTTCTGCTTCACGACAACCGGCTGGAGCGCACGACCGATGGACGCGGCAGGGTGAGCGCCATGTCGCTCGCCGCGGTCCGACGCCACGACGCGGGACAATGGTTTCACTCATCCTTCGCCGGGGAGCGTGTGCCAACCTTGGAAGAGGCTTTGATGCTCCTCGCCGAACTCGGTCTCGGCGCGAATGTCGAACTCAAAGCCGCACGCGGAAAAGAAGCCGTAACGGGAGCGGTGGTGGCTGAGTTGCTCGCTCGGACTTGGCCCGCCGATCCGGCACACCTGCTGATATCGAGCTTTCAGCGCGCCGCCCTCGCCGCCGCGCGGGATCGGGCGCCGCACATCGCACGCGGCATTCTGTTCCGCCGCGTTCCAAAGGATTGGCGCAAACTTGCCGCGGGATTGGGCTGCCTGACGGTCCATGCGGACCAGCAGCGGCTTCGCTCGGCCGTGCTATCCGAGATCCGCCGCGCAGGCTATTCGTTGCTGGCCTATACCGTGAACGATCCGGAACGGGCGAAGATATTGTTCGATTTCGGGGTGAAATCCGTGTTTTCCGATGTCCCGGATCGCCTTCACGACGCCGCCGCATGTGGCGGCTTTCATCGAGAAATCGTGGCCGATTCGGTTTCGGCCGCTACTCCGCGGTAGGGATCAGTGTGGTGAAGCCGCTCAATCCATTGGTGATTTCCGGATGCGAGGTCCTGCCCCTGGTCGAGGGCGGCAAGGGCATCTCGGTGTCAAATGGCGAAAGCTCGGGCGCATGGGCCGCCGCCGGCGGTGTCGGGACATTCTCGGGCGTCAACGCCGACAGCTATACCGAAACCGGAGAGCCGATCGCGCAGATCTATCGCGGGCGGACGCGGGTGGAGCGGCACGAGGAGCTCGTCGCCTACGCGGTCGCCGGCGGTATTCAACAGGCGCGGGTGGCCCATGAGCGCTCCAACGGCGAGGGCCGCATCCACATGAACGTATTGTGGGAAATGGCGGCTGCCGAACGCGTGCTCAACGGCGTGCTGGAAGGGGCCAAAGGTCTCATTCACGGCGTCACATGCGGTGCCGGCATGCCCTACCGGATTGCCGAAATTTGTGCGCGCTATGGGGTACATTATTACCCGATCGTGTCCTCGGGCCGAGCTTTCCGGGCGTTGTGGAAAAGGGCCTACCACAGATTCCGCGACTGGCTCGGCGGGGTCGTTTATGAAGACCCTTGGCTCGCCGGCGGCCATAACGGGATCACCAACAGTGAGGACCCTCAGCGGCCCGAGCCTCCTTACCCGCGCGTTTCCGAGCTGCGCAGCCTGATGGTCGATTTCGGGCTCGCCGAGACGCCGATCTTTATGGCGGGCGGAGTGTGGTACCTGCGCGGCATGGAAGCGTAAGTTGCTGACCTTGGGCGAGGGCGATATCTCACTCAATCACTTCAGTCCGACCGGCTTTTATTCCTCGGCCGTGCGCAACCGGTTTCTGAACGAACTGCAACAGCGCTCGGAACACCAGGTGGCCTACACGATAGAACCGGTGGGTGAGCACGTTGCGGAGTTCAGGGTTGGTCCGCGAGGCCGCACCGTCTATTTGACGGCGCAAGACAAAGTGTCGGCCGAGGGATGGGTCGTCGAGGGGTTCACCGAAGCGTTACGCACGCCGGATGCGACGCTGATCTTTGTGACCCCGCAAAAGGCCCTCGAGATCCGAGCCGACCAGATCGGCTGCATGGGTTGCCTCAGCGCTTGCCAGTTCTCCAACTGGGCGCAAAACGAGGTGCGCTCGACGGGGAGGAAAGCCGATCCGCGCAGCTACTGCATTCAAAAGACGCTGCAGGCGATCAGGCACTCCGATGATGTCGAGTGTCAGCTGATGTTCGCCGGACATAATGCCTATCGCTTCGCCTCGGACCCGTTCTACGCAAACGGCTACGTGCCTTCGGTGCGCGAGCTGGTCGAGCGCTTGCAGACCGGCGACTGAAACCTCGAAACCGACCCTTTCGCCGCGTCCATGGAGGGACAGCTGTGGGCCCAATATGTGCGGTCGAACCGGCCCACGCGCGGGTTTTCCGGGGGCCGAGTTATCTGTCTAGTTTGGGATGCTTCTAAGGAGTTGACTCTGCCTGCGAGTGCCGTCAGATTATTAGGCATCGCATCGGCTCGGCCGCACTCCAGCGACGGCCCGTTCCAAGGACATCGAGGGACGGATGGCGTATTCGCAACTCGATCAACCAGCAGAGGTCCGCTGTGGCTCCTCGCCGAGACGGACAACCCATCGGGCCCTGCATCCTGCCCAGCCGAACGATGCCACTGATTCGAGAGTGATCCACCAACACAAGGAGGAGACCTAAAGATGGCACACCAGGATGACATCGCTTTGATGGCGCACCTGATGCGACGCGCGGGGTTCGGAGCGGGCCGCGACGAACTCGAAGCGCGGGTGGCAAAGGGGTACGAGGCTACGGTCGAGGAATTGCTGCATCCCGAAACCCAGCCTGAAGTGGATGCCTATGAGCTGCTCCGCTATCAGCCGGCGTCGTTGCTGCCGGGCGGCCAGCCACCGATGGGTAACGTCAATTGGATGTACTATCTAGTAAATACCAAGCGGCCGCTGGAAGAAAAGATGGCGCTCTTCTGGCATCATGTGTTCGCGACTGGGAATTCGAAGGTCGACAATTACGACCAGCTCCTTGAACAGATTCAGCTGTTCCGCGAGAACGGCATGGGTAACTACCGCGATCTGTTGCTCAAGGTGGCAAAAAACCCAACGATGATCTTCTGGCTCGATAACCAGCAGAATCACGGCACCGCGGTGAACGAGAATTGGGGCCGCGAACTGCTCGAACTGTTCAGCCTCGGCGCCGGCAACTACACCGAGACGGATGTCCGCGAATGCTCGCGGGCCTTCACCGGCTGGACCTTCGAGACCAAGATCCCACGCGCGCCCTATGGCCGGTTCCCCTGGAAGTTCGAGTATCGCCCGGAAGATCACGATGACGGCGAGAAGGTGTTCCTCGGGCACAAGGGCCGCTTCAACGGCGAAGACATAATCGACATCGTCGTGCAGCAACCGGCTTGCGGCAGATTCATTTGCCGGCACCTGTACAACTTCTTTGTCGCCGACGAGCCCCAGGTGCCCGCGTGGCCGATCGAGGCTCCGCAAGATCAGAAGGCGATCGATACTTTGGTCGGAGCTTTCCGTGACGCGAAGTTCGATATGAAGCCTGTGCTGCGCACGCTCTTCAATTCGGACTTCTTCAAGAATGCGCGCTTCAAGCATATGAAGTCGCCAGCCGAGGTCGTGGTCAGCACGTTGCGGCTCGTCGGCGGTCATGAGCTCCCGAAACCGGGCATCGGCGACCTCTCGATGCAGCCCACCTATATGGGCCAGGATCTGCTCAACCCGCCCTCCGTCGAAGGTTGGCACACCGGGAAAGAGTGGATCAACAGCGGCTCCTTGATGGCCCGCGTCAACTTCGTCGCGGAGAAAGTCGGCGATACGTCGCTACCGGGCGTCCAAGCGATCATCAACCGCCTAAAGCAGCGTGGCTCGCTGAGCCCCGAACAGCTCGTTGACGGCTGCCTGGATTTGATCGGACCGGTCGAGGTCGGCGCCGATACCAAGCAGGAGCTGCTTTCCCAGGCGAAAGAATGGGGCCAGGTTACTTGGGACAGCGACTCGAACGCGATGCTCGCAAATCAGCATACCGCTGAAATGCTGCAGCTGATCGCGGCCACCAGA
>VAZT01000585.1 GCA_005884825.1 Alphaproteobacteria bacterium | reverse complement strand
GGGTATCGATACCGCGACCGTTGAGCCCGCCGCCGCGCCTGCGTCGCGTTCGGCGGTCGCCGAGCATCCTTTCGCCCCTCGTTCCCCCGCGAGAGCCGCGCCCGGCCCGGGCCCGAGTTCCGATCTGGGGCCGAGGGACGGAAGGCGGTGGACCGTCTCCCCGCTTACCCGCCGCATCCTCGCCGTCAATGTTCTCGCTCTCGCTCTTCTCGCCGGTGGTTTTCTCTACCTGGGTAAATACCAGGCGAGCCTCATCGGCCAACAGATCGAGGCTTTGAAAACCCAGGGCGAGGTTTTTGCCGCTGCGCTCGGTGAGGGGGCAGTTCTCGACTCGGTGGACGAAGGAGAGGTCCTGCTGCCCGATCTGGCCCGCCAGATGATGCGGCGGCTGGTCGAGCCGACTCACACCCGAGCTCGGCTGTTTGACGTGCGGGGCGACATTATTGGCGACAGTCGAATTCTGCGGGGCCCGGGCGATGCCGTGCAGGTCCACGAATTGGAACCGGAAGAGAGGGAAGGCGCGGTTCTGCGGATTGCCGATCAAATATACGATTGGATTCTCGAGATCGTCCCACGTCACACCAGCTACTCGGTCTATCGTGAGAGCGCCTCTCCGCGCGCCGAGGATTATGCCGAAGTCATGCGAGCATTGCGCGGCGAGACCGGCTCGGCGATCAGGAGCGACCCGCAAACCGGTGGCCTCGTGTTCAGCGTCGCGATCCCGATCCAGCGCTACAAGGAGGTGCTCGGCGCGGTCATGTTGTCGACCGGGAGCGCCGAGATCGAGGAGGAGTTGAGAACCGTTCGCCTCGAGCTGCTCCGCATCTTCGGCGTAGCATTGCTGGTCACAGTGTTGCTGTCATTCTACCTCGCGGGCACGATTGCGCGGCCCATCCGCCGGCTGGCCGCGGCGGCGGAGCGCGCACGCGGCCGTCGCGCGCGGGTCGAGATACCCGACTTTACCGGCCGCGGTGACGAGATCGGGGATCTCTCTCGATCACTGCGCGAGATGACCGACGCGCTGTGGCAGCGCATGAGCGCTATTGAAAGTTTTGCCGCCGATGTCGCGCATGAAATCAAAAACCCGCTCAGCTCGCTGCGCAGCGCGGTCGAGACGGCCGTCCGGATCGACGATACGGCAAATCAGCGGCGGCTGATGGCGATCATCCTCAATGACGTCCAGCGGCTGGATCGCCTAATCACCGATATTTCCGACGCCTCGCGGCTCGACGCGGAGCTTGGCCGCCTGGAGTTGGAACCGGTCGACATCGCAGCGATGCTGGGTACGCTGGTCGAGGTTTATGACGCGACTCGGACGGACGATGCGCCGCGTCTGGTCCTCGCTGCCGGCAAAACTGACCGCGAGCTCGTCGTGCCCGGGATCGAAACGCGACTCTCCCAGGTATTCCGCAATATTATCGGGAATGCGGTATCGTTCAGCCCACCGCTCGGCGAAATCAGGCTGACTGCGCGACATGACGGCCGGGCGGTTGTGGTCACCGTCGAAGACGAGGGACCTGGAATTCCCGAAGATAAGTTGACCGCGATCTTCGACCGCTTCTACACCGAGCGCCCACTCGGCGAGCAATTCGGGACACACTCCGGGCTCGGGCTCTCGATCTCGAAACAGATCGTTGAGGCTCATCGCGGCATGATCTGGGCAGAAAACCGCAAGGACGCGAGTGGCGACACGATTGGCGCCCGCTTCTCTGTTCGACTGCCGGCCGCTGGGTGACGATAACGGTCCCGACCAACCCCGTTCTGGTCCATGCCAGTGCGATAGCGATAGACGGGCGTGCGGTCCTGCTCCGCGGTCCATCCGGAGCGGGAAAATCCGATTTGGCTTTGCGGCTGATCGACGGCGGCGCGCGTCTCGTCGCCGACGACCAGGTAGAGCTGCGGCGCGCAGGAGAGCGCGTCTTGGTTACGGCCCCGGCCGCGATAGCCGGCCTGATCGAAGTCTGCGAGGATGTGCTCGGGCTCGCGGTTCCGTGCGTCGCTCTGTCGCCATTCGAAGCTTCCGCAGCGGCAAAGCTGCGCTTCGCTTTACGCGCGTTTTCGCCCGACTCGGTGCCCGCTATAATCCGGCGATGATGACCGAAGGTGGTCGGGCCGAGCCGAGCCCCGCCGGAAGCGCAGCGCCCGCCCGCGTGCTCCTGGTGACCGGAATGTCGGGGGCAGGGCGGTCGACGGCGCTGAAGACGCTTGAGGATATGGGCTATGAAGCCTTCGACAACCTGCCGCTCTCGCTCATACCCGCTCTGATCGAAAGCATTGCCGCCGATGCAAGCGCGATTGCCGTCGGCGCCGATCTGCGCACCCGGGGTTTTGCGATCGAGAGCATGCTCGAACCCCTCGACGCGGTGGTCGGCCGGACCGGCCGCGAGCTCAAGGTGTTGTTTATCGATTGTGATGACGAACCGCTGCAACGGCGCTATACCGAGAGCCGCCGGCCCCACCCCCTCGCTGGCGACCGACCCGTAACGGACGGTATTCGGCTCGAACGCCGAGTAGTTTCTGCCCTGCGCGACCGTGCTGACCTAGTGATCGATACGTCCGACCTGAGCGCTGCCGAGTTGAAACGGCTGTTGACCGGCCATTTTGCCCTAGCTATCGGCGGTCTTCGCGTTTTCGTCACATCTTTCGCGTATCGCCACGGCATTCCGCGAGATGCCGATCTGATCTTTGACGTGCGTTTCCTCGACAACCCGCATTATGTCCCCGAACTTCGCCAGCTGACCGGGCGCGCTCTTGCTGTCGCCGCGCATATCGAGCGGGATCCGGACCTTGCGCCCTTTCTCGCCGGGTTGTGGCGGCTTCTGGAGCCGCTGCTGCCGCGCTACGAACAGGAAGGCAAGACTTATCTGACGATCGCCATCGGCTGTACGGGCGGCCGCCATCGCTCCGTTTACGTGACTGAGCGGCTGGCCGCGCAACTCGGCGCCGCCGGGCTGCGGGTGGAGTTGGCGCACCGCGATCTTGTTCAATCCGCCTTGGTCGCGCCGGGTGCGCTTACCACCGCGAGCTGAACGGCAGCGGTCGTTCCAGCAGAGGAAATCAATGATCGGCATGGTTTTGGTGACCCACGGGCGGCTCGCGGCGGAATTCGTCGCGGCGCTCGAGCATGTCGTCGGGCCGCAAGCGCAAATTGACGCTGTGTGCATTGGTCCCGATGACGACATGGAAAAGCGCCGCCAGGACATTCTGCGCTCAATTGCCGCAGTTGATACCGGCGAGGGCGTTGTCTTGCTGACCGACATGTTCGGCGGCACCCCGTCGAACCTCGCCATCTCGGTCATGGACCGCGCCAAGATCGAGGTGATTGCCGGTGTTAACCTGCCGATGCTGATCAAGCTTGCGAGCCTGCGTCAGAGCGAGAGTCTCGAACGAACGGTGCTCGGCGCGCAGGAAGCCGGACGCAAATACATCAACGTCGCTTCCCAGCTGCTGAGCGACGCGCGCCGGTGAGCGATCGACCGGCCGACGAACGACCGACACAGGATGCGAGCCCGCCGGCCGGGGCGGTCTGCCGGATTGCCACGATCTGTAATCAGCGGGGGCTTCACGCGCGCGCCGCCGCCCGGTTTGTCAAGACCGCCGGCCTCTTCAACGCCGAGGTGTGGGTGCGCAAGAACGGCACCGAAGTCTCCGGCCGCTCGATCATGGGTTTGATGATGCTGGCCGCCGCGCCCGGTGCCGTCATCCGGCTCGCCGCCACCGGCCCCGACGCCGAGGCGGCAGTGACCGCGCTCGCCAAGCTCGTCGAATGCAAATTTGATGAGGATTGAGGAGGAGACCGGCTCTGCCACGCAGAGCGGCGGCGCCGAACAGCGACTGCTGGGCCTCGCCGTATCCCCCGGAATTGCCATCGGCCCGGCTCATATCGTCGAGGGTGGCGATCTTCCGGTAGCGGAGAACCACGTCCCGCAGAGCGAAATCGACGCCGAACGACACCGGTTCGCCGAGGCCGTTACAGTTTCGTTGAAGCAGCTTCGCAAGGTGAAGGCGAAAGCCGCGGGGCTGCCCGGCTCCGCCGCCGAGGAAGTCGGCTACCTTCTTGATGCCCACCTTTCCATGCTGTCGAACTCGCGCCTCGTTCGCGGCGTCGACGAGCGCATCGCCCGCACGCGGATCAACGCCGAGCGCGCGGTGCAGATCGAGATCGACGAAATCGCCGAGAGCTTCGCGGCGATGCGCGACCCCTACCTGGCGGCGCGGATCGAGGACATCCGGGTCGTCGGCACGCGGCTCATCCGCAACCTGATCAAGAAGCCCTACGTGGCTTATTCTGCAGTGCCCGAGGGGGCCGTCATCCTCGCCGAAGAGCTGACCCCGGCCGATACTGCGCTGATCGACCCGGAGCGGGTGGCCGGCTTTGCGGCGGTCTCAGGCGGCGCCGAGAGCCACACGGCGATCGTCGCGCGAGCGCTCGGCCTGCCGGCGGTCCTCGCGGTGCCCGGTCTGCTCGATCGAGCGCGGGCGGGTGTCACCGCGGTGATCGACGGCATCGAAGGCTGCGTAATCATCGACCCGTCGGCCGAGACGATCCGCGAATACGAGGCCCGGCGCGTCGCGGTGGCGCGCGAACGGCGAGGTCTGGCGCGCCTGCGCAGGCTTCCTGCGGTCACTCGCGACGGGGTCGAGATCACCCTCGAGGGCAATCTCGAATTGCCGATCGAGCTGCAGCAGGCGGTGGCCAACGGCGCTATGGGGCTCGGCCTCGTCCGCTCGGAGTTTCTCTACATGAACCGCGACGACTTGCCCGGCGAGGACGAGCAATACGCGGTTTTCTCGGCGCTGGTGCGCGGCATGGACGGAAAGCCGGTCACCGTGCGGACCTTCGACCTCGGCGGCGACAAGATCGCGCGGTCATTGAGCGGCCACAATGTCGAGCCGGCGAACCCCGCGCTCGGGTTGCGGGCGATCCGCCTGTCATTGCAGGACCGCCGCCTATTGGACCCGCAGCTGGCGGCGATGCTGCGCGCCGCCAATGACGGGCCGCTGCGTATCCTGTTGCCGATGATTTCGACGGCCAGCGAGATCCGCCGCGTCCGCGAGGCAGTCGACCAGGTCGCCCGGCGGCTGCGGCGGCGCGGCGTGCGGCTGCCCAAGGC
>VAZT01000584.1 GCA_005884825.1 Alphaproteobacteria bacterium | reverse complement strand
GGCTGCACCTGGTTGATCACGACCAAAGCGTTCGGCTCGGTCGGGGAGCCCCGCGTCGAGCTCGAGTGAATGATGTTGCCGACATCGAGCAGACGAATTCCGGCGACCCCGTCGAACGGCGCGACCAGTTTCGTATAGCTCAGCTGGGTCTTGGCGTATTCGATCGCCGCCTGATCGGCTTTGATCGTGGCCTCTTCCTGAGCGATCTTCGCCTGCTGCGTGGAGACCTGCTGCTGCGGCGCAAAGCCTTGTTTTGCGAGCGGGACGTACCGGCCGAGATTGATCCGCCCATTTTCGAGATGGGCCTCGTCACGGGCGAGATTGGCCTCCGCCTGGTCGAGCTGCGCCTGAAGGCTGCTCGGATCGAGCTGCGCCAGGACTTGGCCTTTCTTGACAAATTGGCCGTCTTTAAAGTCGATGCTGATGATCTGCTCGGTGACCATGCTGCGGACCGTCGCCGAGTTCAGCGCCGCAACATTGCCGATCCCGGTCAGCACGATCGGAAAATTTTGTTTTTGGACCGTGGCCGCAATGACGGGAACGGGAGGCGGAGCCTCGGTCGCGGCGCGAGGGCTCTGCTTGACGTGTTGCCAGGCCAGGTAACCCACAGCGACGAGCGCGATCATCACCAGGCCAACGATCAGCGGCGCGCGCCGCCGATGTTTCGCGGCGGATCGCTCGGTAACGACAGGTGCAGCATTCATGTGGGCGTGTCCTGCGGGGCGACCATTTCGGCAGCACGGCAGACGCTCGCGGCAAGAACTATCAGAGACCCGAAAAGCGGGATTGCGCCGCCGGCGAGCCGCTCCAGCCCGGCGTCATCGACCAACAACCCGGTTGCGGCGACCAGCGCAAGAACGGCCAGCGTCAACCGCCTTTCGGCGAAGCACATCTCGACGAGTTCGGCAGCCAATTCTTTGAGTATCCTCATCGTGCGAACTCCAGGCTGAGCTTGCCGGTATAGGCCGAGCCGATCAGACTGCAGCCACGGAACAAGGCCCACATTGTGGCCAAGCAGCCGGTCCTGATGCAAGGACCGGCTCCCACTCAACCTGGTGACGGGAGGAGGACCATTGGGAAGTCGAGCGTCCGCTGGAGGACCAGGCCGGAACCAGCCGCGTCCCGACGATAATTCGGATTTCATTTTCATTTATTATCCCGTGCGCCTCCGCTTACTGGGGGTGGTAAGTCAATGTCGGGAGATACGCTTGGGCAAGTTGGGCCGGCATGGTCAGAATATTCGAAGGTGTCACATGGTCAGTCTCTGACCGCCTGTTGTACACCGCTGTGGGGGTGTGAAGTGATTTATTGCCGATCGCGCGCCACTGCCAGTCAAACGCAGTCAAACGGGGTAAATGATCGTGAATCGTAGCGCAGCTGACCGGATTTTTCAGGCGCAACTCCGTCTCCCGACCCCTCTTGATTCGTGAGCCGATCACTACCCGACCGTGGCGCGGAACGCCTGCGCCTCACCCCGACGCTTCCGGCGCCGGCCCCGGCCCCACGCGGCTGGCCCGCGTTAACCGTTCGCACCTGCTATATTAGGCTGAGTGACATGGTCAAAGTCGAGCCAGAGCCAAGATGATGCATCGAGCACTCTCATCGCGGAGGTTTCTCTCCGCTCTGCTCCCTGCCGCGACCGCCGCACTCGCGGCTGCGATCTTCGTTGCCGAACTGATGACGTCGGAGAAACTCACGGCCGCATTATTTTATGCCCTCGTGGTGCTGCTGGCCGCACGCTTTTGCAATGCGCGAACCGTCCTATCGGTTGGCGTCGGTTGCGTAGGTCTCACCGTGTTGGCCAACGTTTTGCCAACATTCGGCGGGGCGGAGATCAGCGGTCTCAAAACGACAATCGGTGCCACGGTAATCGGGCTAACAACTTTTCTCGCCTTTGATCGTAAGCGCGCCGAGCACGCGCTGCGAGAGAGCGAGGAGCAGTGGCGGGAGGTCTTCGAACACAACCCGGTGATGTATTTCATGGTCAGTCCAATCGGGACGGTGCTGTCTGTGAATGGCTTTGGCGCCGCTCAACTCGGCTTTGCCGCCGCCGAGTTGGTTGGACAGTCCGTGCTGAACGTCTTTTTCGAGGAGGACCGGGAGCTCGTTAAAGCTCAATTGGCGATCTGTGTAGAGGAACTCGGCCGCTCGCATAACTGGGAGATCCGAAAAATCCGCAAGGACGGCAGGGTCATCTGGGTTAGTGAAAATGCTAAGGCCGTGCGGAGGGCTGGTAATGATGCGATTGTCTTGATCGCCTGCGAAGACATCACCGAGCGCCGGCGCGACGAGCAGCGCCGTGCCGCGCAGCATGCCGCCACGCGAACGGGCGCCTCACTCCAGTGCGATTGCTTGTGGCACGCGCCGGGTATCGAGATCGCCGAATTCGACGCAGCGAGCCAAGAACGTAGCTTCACGGCCGGCGAAGGACGGGTCGGGCAGGTTTGGCGAAGCGCAAAACCAATCTGGATGGTCGACGCGACAACCGAACCCCAGTTCTTGCGGGCCTCGGCGGCGGCGAAAGCGGGGCTGCACGGAGCCGTCATTTTCCCGATCCTACTCGATACCGAAGCGCTCGGCGTCATTGAACTCTTCAGCCGCGCGCCTCGGGAGCCCGATCCAAAACAGCTTGCCACGCTTTCGGCGATCGGCAGCCAGATCGGCCAGTACATCAAGCGCCAGCGCGCCGAAGTGGCGGTGCGCGCGAGCGAGGAGCGCTGGCGCAGGCTGTTCGAGACTTCGGCCGCAGGCATGGCTTTGACCCGCCTCGACGGCGTCTTTACCGCAGCGAACCCGGCGTTGCAGCGAATGTTCGGCCGCACCGAGGAAGAGATCGTCGGGCGCAGCGCCTTGGAGCTCAACCTCGAGGATGAACGCGCCGGCACCGCGGAAGCCCTCGCGAAATTCAGAAGCGGCCTACTGACAGAGCGCCAGACGGAAAAGAAATACCTGAGAAAGGACGGCACCCCGGTTTGGCTGAACATCACAACGACCTTGGTGCCGGCAACCGAGACCGCCGCTTGCTTTTTGCAGGCAATCTATATGGACGTCACCGAGCGCGTGCAGTTCGAAGCGGCGCTGCGCGCCAGCGAGGAGCGTTGGCGATGCATGTTCGAAATCGCCCCGGTCGGCATCGTAACCTTTGATTTTGAGCGCAGAAAGTATTTGACGGCGAACGAGAGTTTCCAGCGGATGACCGGCTATACCGAGGCAGAGCTGCGAAATCTCACGCCCTTGGAGCTTACTCACGAGGACGATCGGGCCGCGATGCAAGAGCGGATTGATGGCGGTACTGTCGGGGTTCTGCAACGCAAGCGTTACCGACGCAAGGACGGCGAGGTCGTATGGGCCGACGTCACCTCGTTTGTCATTCCCGCGACAGACAGCACGCCAGCCTTCCGTGGTGCGGTTATCGTCGACATCACCGATCGCAAGCGTGCGGAGGAGGCTTTGCAGCAAGCTCAGGCCGATCTCGCGCGTCTCAACCGGGTCATGCTGTTGGGTGAGATGACGGCCTCGATCGCGCACGAAGTGAACCAGCCGATTGCCGCGACCGTGACAAACGCGCATGCCGGTTTGCGCTGGCTGGGCGCGCGGTCGCCGGATTTGGAAGAAGTCCGGCAGGCGCTCGGCCGCATCGTCAGAGACGGCAGTCGAGCCGGCGAGGTCATCGGCCGCATTCGCGCCCACGTGAAGAGAATGCCGCCGCGCCGAGAACTCTTGGACATTAACGAGGCCATTCGCGAGGTCATTGCCCTGACCCAGACCGAAGTGCAGCGCAATGGCGTCAGGCTGCAGACGCCGCTCGGGGACGACCTGCCTTTCGTTCCGGCAGATCGGGTCCAGCTGCAGCAGGTGATCATGAATTTGGTCGTTAACGCCGTCGAGGCAATGAGCGCCATCGGCGACAGATCGCG
>VAZT01000583.1 GCA_005884825.1 Alphaproteobacteria bacterium | reverse complement strand
GAAACAACTTGACCCACAGATCAAAGCATGATACTATGCTCTAACGATTGGAATTGCCATGGCATCGAAAACACGAACGTTCACTTTCGCCGAGTTGCAGATGATGACTTCGCTTGGCAGAGGAGAAATCCGCGAGTGCGTCAATCGCGGGATCATTAGCGCTCCCGCCGGGGTCGGACAGGGCAACCACCGAGCCTATTCAAAGTGGAACCTGGTGGAAGGCGTGATCGCGGCGGCGTTGTTGCGCCACATCCGAGCCGGGTCGGTCGCAGATTTGATGACGAGACTGCGCTTGCTGCTCATGGCTCGTCGTATCGATCGGGAAACCTACTGCGCTGCACCGGATCGGTTCGATTTCTACGACTTCGAAGTGCACTTTCCTCCACGCGCCAAACCGGACGATAAAGTGGATCCGGCATTGGGCGAGGACATGGGGAAGGACGCGTTCTTGATCGCTACGGTGAGTGCAGTCAGAGAGCCGCATCGCCCGTCTTTAACGTCCGATACCGGCTCGGCGCCGTTTTGTCGGCTTCCAATCGACCTCGAAAAGGCTGTTCTGTTCGTGAACCACATGATTGAGACCAAGTTGTAGGATCCTCTATATAGTCGATAGCAGCAAAACGTAATCTAGAGAAGGCTTAAGCCCCTTCAGCCATGTTACGACTGATAAAGATCGGCGCTCGGCAGTCCTGAGTATCAATCAGCTCGGGTTAGAAGGGTACCGTTTTGGATGAATTGAATTCTCATTACTTAGATTTAATAGGTGATCAATGTTCTCAACACAACCGGAGCCCGCTGGGCCGTTGCGTCACTGGCCGGCCGATCAGGTCGAGCGCTGGTCCATCGAGCGGCTGAAAACCTACGCGAGCAATCCGCGGCTCCATAGCGAGGCCGACCTCGACAAAATCGCTGCATCCATCCGCAAATGGGGGTGGACGATGCCGCTGCTGGTCGACGAGCAGGGCGAGCTCATATCCGGGCATGCGCGTGTCGGTGCCGCGATCATACTGGAGCTGAAATCCATCCCGGTGATCGTCGCAACGGGCTGGAGCGAGGACGAAAAACGCGCCTATCGCGTGGCCGATAATCAATTGGCGGCGCGGGCGACCTGGGACTCCGATCTGTTACGCGACGAACTGCAGGCGCTCGAGTTCGCCGACTTCGATCTCGGCCTGATCGGCTTCGATCAGCTCGAAACCATCCTGGCCGGTGCGGAGGCGAGCGGTCTGACGGATCCGGACAGCGTCCCAGAAGTCCCCGATCAACCGGTCACCCGGCCCGGCGACAAATGGCTGTTGGGAAAGCACCGGGTTGGCTGCGGCAACAGCACCAGTGAGGCGGATGTCGCGCCGGTCCTCGCAGGATCGCAGCCTCACCTGATGATCACCGATCCGCCTTATGGGGTCGAGTACGACCCGTCGTGGCGGGCGCGCCGGAACCAGAGTGGCGGCAAGCTCGCTCGGGGCAAGGTGCTCAACGACGATCGCGCCGACTGGCGGGAGGCCTATGCGCTGTTCCCCGGGGATGTCGCCTACGTATGGCACGGGGCTCTGCACGGCGATGTTGTCGCCGCCGATCTGGCCG
>VAZT01000582.1 GCA_005884825.1 Alphaproteobacteria bacterium | reverse complement strand
CGATGTCGTCGTGCGACGCTGGCAGGGCTTCACCGGGCGCGCCGCGATCCATCAAGCCTCCGGCCAATCGTTCGATGAGCGCGCCGCCGCCCACGACCGAGATCAATCAGGATCCGCCCATGGCTAGAAGAGCGTTTGTCGTGAATGCTGCGGTGCGCGACAAGGTGCGGCATTTGGCTGGGGTCGGCGTCGCTCAGGACGACATCGCCAAGATCATCGGTTGCGCGCCG
>VAZT01000452.1 GCA_005884825.1 Alphaproteobacteria bacterium | reverse complement strand
CGGTATTTGGCTCGCGGGGCAGTGATGGTCGGACCCCTCGCCTTGCCGCGAGCAGGACGGTTGCCACCCTCAGCCCCGTCCGTGCTCGCGGTGGTCGTGGTTGTGGGGAGATCCGGGACCCGCAGCTGCCTGCGAGAGATGGTTAGCTCGCCTGGGCGTACCCCTTCAGCCCGCCGAAGTCCAGCAACACGCACGTCTCATCGCCGACGATCCACGCGTCGTGCCCGGGCGGCATGTGGAAGGCATCCCCCGGCCCGAACTCGCGCTCGGTGCCGTCGTCCATCTGCAGCGCCATACGACCTTCGAGCACATATCCGATGTGGTCGACCTGGCATGAGTCGGTGCCAGCAAGCGGCTTCACGTTGTCAGACCAACGCCATCCCGGCTCGAACGTCCCGCGACCAACCGCGTGACCGTTCAGGTCGACCAGCTCGACCCGACCCTTGCCCTCGAACTCGCGGACCTCGTCCGGATTCTCAAAGCTCTTGCCAATCAGCTGAGCCATCTTGATCCTCCTAATGGTTTGTGGTTGGTTTGGCGGCGCTAATCGTCGATTGACCTCGGGCCGAACCTTGCCGCCTTGCGGCGGTCTTGTTATCGATCAGCATCGTCGGGCCCGTCTACCGTGCGGTGCCGGTGCTGACGATCAGCTCGCAGGGTCCTTCGAACCCATCCTGGGTCTCGAACTGCGAGAGCTCCTGCTCGATCTCGCTCCATGCCTCCTCGCGCTCGGGCTCGCTGAGACCGGCGAGCATCTGGTGAAGCGCGCCGAACGATTCGCGCTCGAACCGCACGCACTCCGCTGCGGAGGGCATCCGCACCGGTGCGCGCACGCGGCGAACCTGGGTGTCCGTGAACCCGGCATGCTCGTACGCGGCTTCGATCACGCCCGGCGCGCCGAAGCTGAACGGTCCCGGCTGCCCCGGAAGCGGGGCCGGAAGCGCAGCTCGGCGGCGAACGATCGAGACCGGGATCGAGAAGAACCCGTTGAGCTCCGGCGTTGAGAACACCACGCCGGCGAGCCGGCCACCAGGCTTCAATGCCCGGCGCATCCCAGCGAACGCCGCCTGCTGTTCGGGGAAGTACATGAACCCGAGGCGGCAGATGACGGCGTCGAAGAACCCTTCCCCGACGTCCAGTTGCTCGCCGTCCATCACCCTGGTGGCGACGTTCGTGACGCCCGCCCGCTGCGCCCAGCGGTCGGCGAACTCGAGGATGTTCTCCGAGATGTCGGTCGCCAGCACCGAACCATTCGCTCCCACCCTCCGCGCGGCCGCGAGCGTCTGACCGCCGGCGCCGGCGGCGACATCGAGCACGCGGCCACCGGGGCCGACGTGCGCCATGTCGAGCATCAGCTCGGTCGCCTCCCCCAGCCACTCCTCGAGCGTCGGCCCCCACCGGTACCACGGCTCGGCCGCAGCCTGCCACTGCTCCCGGGTGGTGCGCTTGTACGCAACGGGGTCAAACGTCGCCGTACTCATCTCAAACCCTCCGTTCTGCTGATCAGGTTTCCTCGATCCACCCGCGGAGGTCCTCGTCAGACACCTGTTCGAGCAGCTCGGGATGATCGGAGCGCATGTGATCCCGGATCCGCGCGATCACCTCGTCCTCCCTCTCCCCGCGGGCGACATACCCGCATTCGCAATTGATCTGCTTGGCCATCCGAACCTCCTCAGGCCCGAGGTTGTAGAGCACTAGCCTTGGGCGTATCTTGGCGCGACCTTGGCGGACCGGATCCGGATCCAGCTCTGCGGCACGCTCGCGATCGAGATCAACGGGCAACGTGTCGACCAGCAGCTCCCCGGCCGGCAAGGCCGGCTGCTGATCGCCTACCTCGTCCTGAACCGGGTACGCGCGATCCGCCGTGACGAGCTGATTGGCGCGCTCTGGCCCGAGCGGCCACCCGCCGCGACCGACGCCGCGCTCAGCGCCCTGCTCTCAAAGCTCCGACGGCTCCTCCCGCCCGGAACGCTCTGCGGCCGCGGCGAGCTGCGACTGACCCTCCCCGCCAACGCGCACGTCGACCTCGAGGTCGCGCGCGAGGCGATCCACCGGGCCGAATCCGCCATCGCCCAGCAACAGTGGCACCGCGCGTGGGGCGCCAGCCAAGGCCCGCTGTTCACGGCCCGCCGCGGCTTCCTGCCCGACGAAGACGCCGATTGGGTCCACGACATCCGCCATGAGCTCGACGCCCTGTACCTGCGCGCGCTCGAGTGCTACGCCCGCGCCTGTCTCGGGGTCGGCGGCACCGAGCTCGCGGCCGCCGAACGAGCCGGACGGGAACTGATCACCCGAGCACCGTACCGCGAGAACGGCTACCGCCACCTCATGCAAGCCTTCAGCCAAAC
>VAZT01000451.1 GCA_005884825.1 Alphaproteobacteria bacterium | reverse complement strand
CTGGCGCAATTCATCCTGCATGTGGCGGTGTCCCCGCGGGGTCATGTAATTCTTGAAGCCGGCCGGAACGGCCGGCGACTCGTCGGGGAGGTCGGCCTCATCATCCGATTCCTTGACGAAGGCTTTGCTCATCGGATCACCTTCAAACTGATCTCGGACGGGGAGGCTAGTCATGAATAGATGCATCTTTTTCGCAGCCTTGTCAGCGTCCCTGCTCGCCCTTGCGATGTCCACGCCGACGCCGGCCCAAGTAGATCCGGCATCGCTGGCAGAGCAAGATCTGGCAGCCGAAAGCCGATGTTGCCGCGGCGCTCGCCTTGTATGGCGACGACGCGATCATCCAATACGGAGGTCTATGCTGGAGCCCTTGTATCGGAAAGGCCGCGATCCGGAAGGAGTTGGAGCGCCGCGTGGCGGCCAAGAATCAATTCAAGATCATCGGCAAATACGTGTCCGGCAACGTCGCGGTGGTCCAGACCGAGCTACGGATCGGCTATATCGAGAAATCCGCTGTAGACCGCGTCATCGTATGCAATATTTACGAGATAGCCGGAGGCAAAATCGCGGTTGCCACCTTGGTGGGTCAGCGCACCGACCCGCAAACGGCCCGCTTTATCGAATGGTTTAGGTCGCAGCCGCAGTGACCAGAGCTGCGCGTCACGAGCGGCTGGGCGGGACGACGACGCAGGGCAGTTGATGCTGGTTGAGACGCGCGCAGGCGCTCGACGCGGCGCTGGCCGACAGATGCGCGAGGCGGGCGCGATAGAGCACCTTGCTGCCGAACGGCGCCGTCGGCTGCAGCGCCAGCGCGGCAGAGCGGAGTTGGTCTGGTGCCTGCGCGCGGGCGCCCTCGGCCACCGTACGGGCCAGGGACGGATTGGCGAAGGCGCCGACCTGGATCGCCCAATCGCCGCGCTGCTCGGCGGGATGGCTCGCCGGTTGCCGCGGTGGCGGCGTCGCTGGCCGGTAATAGGCCGCGGACGTCGCCGCAGCAACCTGGTGGGCTCTTGCCGGCGCCGGGACGCGGATCGTCCCGATCGCGGCATGGCCCTCAGCCGAAGCCATCCTCACCCCGGGGGCCGCTGGGGTGGCCACTGGGGAGGCCGCGGGCGAGGCCGCAGGCGGCGGAGCTGACCCGCAACGATCGTAAGAATTGTAGGCCGTGTTCCCATCGCATTCGGCCGCCGCAAACTGCTGTGTCAAAACCGGGCGCGACACCGCTGCCGTCTGGGGAAGGGAGGTGCAAGGGTGGCTAGGATCGTAGGCCGCGTTCAAGTCGCAGCCATTCGCGCCGAGTTGGGGGACCATGACCGTTTGCACCGGCGCCGGTTCCTCCGCGGCGTGCAGCAGGGTCGTGCAGGGATGGTTCGGATTATACGCGGCGTTCACGTCGCATCCGGCCGCCAAGCTGGCGATGGTTGGCCGCTGAGCGCGACCAGAGCGGGAAGCATACATCGCGAAAGCCCCTGACCGCGGTACTTCGGTGCCGAGATTAGGCGTGATCGCGGCGAGGTAGTTTACTGTTTCGTCCGGCAGCGGCCCTTGGCCGGCCAAATAGCTGTCGACCCGATCGGGACCGGCGTTATAGGCGGCCAGAAAGCCCGGAGAGCCGAACCGATCGTACATTTCTCGAATATAAGCGGTACCAGCCAGAATGTTGTTGTGCGGGTCGTACGGATCGTCGCCGAGCTGGTAGCGCGCCCGCAGACCCTCATAGGTCGCGGGCATGACCTGCATCAGTCCCATCGCCCCGACCGGGGAAGTGGCCTGCTGCTCACCGCTCGATTCCTGATGCATGACCGCGCGCACCCAATGCCCGGGCACGCGGAATCGCGCAGCGGCCTCGCGGATATAGGGGCCCCAGGGATCCTCGGGCGGGCCCGGCGGCGGGTAGTAGCGCTGCGGCGACGCCCACTTCCAGCCGTCCGCGCCGATTTCCATCCGCCCCCTGCCGGGACCATATGCGGCCTGCTGGGCGCAGGCGGCGAGAAGGAGGATCGGTAACAGCCGCAATATCATTTGGAGGCGGCGCGCTCCGATAGACCCGAGCCACCGGTCGGACCCGTTAGAGCAACCCATTCGGTGCCCACTCTTGATTGATCATCGGAAGCACGCGTTAGCGGCATTGGCGCCGCACGACAAGTTTTTCTGTCTTGCTTTTCGACAGATCAGGAGAGGCGCGCCGTTTTACCGCTAATCGGCGCAATCGATTTCGGCTGTTCAAACGGGATAATAGCGAGGGAAGCGAATCGATAGCGCCCGAACGATGGATTGTGAGCGCTTCGAACTAGTTTTGGCGCGCCGCTTGAGCCCGCTCCCAGTTTCGCCCGTCGAAAAAGCTGGTCGGCTTGAGCGTCGCCGGATCGATCCTCTCCAGGCAGCGAGCGTTGACGCTGATCTTGTCGGGATCCGAGCGCGGCACGTAAAAGGCGTGGATGCCGCAATGCCGGCAGAATGTGTGCTTCGCGGTATTGGTGTTGAACTGGTAGGTCGCGAGATCCGCCTCGCCCTGCAATAGCTCGAACTGCTCGGGCGGCACGATCAGGTGCAGGATCCCCTTCTTTGTGCAGATCGAGCAGTTGCACTC
>VAZT01000113.1 GCA_005884825.1 Alphaproteobacteria bacterium | reverse complement strand
TCGTCGAAATCGCCTGATTGCGACACTGCTGCTGGGAGCGATGGCGGCGCTGTTCATCTCGACGAGTTTCGCGGCCCAGCCGGGGTTCTGGATCCTGCTCGTTCGGGCAACCGCTGAGGCCGCCCTCGTCGGTGGGCTCGCCGATTGGTTCGCGATAACCGCGCTCTTCCGGCAACCGCTCGGCCTGCCGATACCGCACACCGCCATCTTGCCCCGGAACAAGGATCGCATCGGGGAAGGGTTGGCGCTCTTCATCGAGCGTAATTTTCTGTCGCCGGATATCCTGAGAGCGAAGCTTCGGTCGATCGATCCGGCGCGCCTCGTCGCCGATTGGTTGTCGGCGCCGGCAAATGCCGATGCCATCGCTCGCCGTCTCGTACGCATGCTGCCGCATATGGTCAACGCTATCGACGACCGCGATTTTCGCGCGTTTATCGGCGAGGCCCTGGGTCGGCATCTGGCGGAGGTTGAAATCGCGCCGCTGCTCGGCCGGGCAATCACGGTGCTGACCGCAAACGGCTTTCACGAGACCCTGCTCGACCGGTTGCTGGATTTCTGCCGCGAGTTTCTCGAAGAGCGCGAAGAGCAGCTCTACACGGCGGCGGAGGCGCAACGCCGGCGATGGTGGATCCCAAAGGCCATCAACCGGCAAATCGCCAGGGCGATCATCGGCGGGGTGAAGGAACTCCTTTCGAAGCTGCGCGAACCAGGCGCCCCGGGCCGCCGGAATCTGCTGCGGGAGATCGAGCAGCTCGCGGAGCGACTGCGGACATCGCCCGTCTATCGCGCGCGCGTCGAAGAGGCGAAATTGCGGCTGCTCGAAGACGCGGAGGTCCAAGCGTGGCTAGACTCGGTTTGGGATGATATCAGGCGAGTGCTGCTGGCGGATCTCGCCTCTCCGCAATCGCGCATAGATCACACGGTCGGCGCCGCTATCTGTTCGCTCGGCCACCATCTGCGTGCCGATACGGCAATGCGCAAGCGCGTCAACCGCACCACCGAGGCAATGGCATTAGAAGTCGTGCCCTGGCGCACCGGACTGGCACAATTCGTTATCGAGGTCGTACGGCAGTGGGATGTCGGCAGCTTTACCAACCGAATCGAACTCGTTGTCGGTCGTGACCTGCAATATATCCGCATAACCGGAACATTGGTCGGCGGTCTGGTCGGGTGCCTGCTATACCTGCTGTCGTTTGCTTTGGAGTGACCGCCGAATTCCATAGCCGCAAAAAAGAAAAATGGCCGGAACCGAAGTTCCGGCCAAGTTTGAACAGGGAGGCTTCACGTCTGGGAGACGTAAGGGTCCGCAGACCCTCTTCCCGGGCACAAGTCCCGGAAACCTGCCGCAATCAATCGATCGCGTTTATCAGACATGGACTTTTAAGCACGCGGATACCAGACGGAATTTCTTCTGGCTCGTCTGCAAAAACCGCAACTCTCTGCGAAAACTGCGATGCATTGGTCAGCTGAGCCGGGTTTCGGCGACTTTCCGCAATAGGAAATCACGGAACACACTGATGCGTTTGGAGGTCCGCAGCTCTTCGGGATAGACAAAATAAGCCTCTACCGGCGGACCGATCAGCTCAGGGAGGACACGTACCAGTTCGGGGTGCTCGTTCGCTATGAAATCCGCCAGCGCCGCGATTCCCAGCCCGCTGAGCACCCCGCGCAGGATGGCGTAGAAATTGTTGACCGCGAGGATCGGCTTGCGCTCTTGCCCGGGCTTCGTGCCGGCCTCGAGCAGCCAATTGACATTTTGCACCGGCGGGCGGGCATCTTCGCCGAAGACGATGACCCGGTGTTTGTCGAGGTCCTCGGGTTTCTGCGGCATGCCGTGCTTCTTGATGTATTCGGGCGCGGCATAAATATGGGTCGGGACGCTGACCAGGTGACGCTGGATCAGATCCGGCTGACGGGGCGGCGACATGCGAATCGCCACGTCGGCTTCCCGCATCGACAAGTCGAGCTCGGAATCGTCGACCACGAGAGTAACCTGGATTTCGGGGTAAAGATCGAGGAATTCCCGGATGCGCGGGGTCAGCCAAGTCGAGCCGAACGCGACCGACGAGGTGATTTTGAGCGGTCCCTTCGGCCGATCCTTCGATTCGGAGATCATGCCTTCGGCCATTGACAGCTTGGCGAACACCTCGCGCGCCGTGCGGAACAACAGCTCACCCTGCTCGGTCAGGATCAGGCCGCGGGCGTGACGGTGGAACAATGGGACGCTGAGGCTTTCCTCGAGCGCGCTGATCTGGCGGCTCACGGCGGATTGGCTCAGGTTCAGCGATTCCCCTGCATGCGTGAAGCTGCCTGCCTCGGCGACAGCGTGAAAGACCCGCAGCTTGTCCCAATCCATCCCGTTTCCCCTGGCAACGACTTTTTGGCGTCGATTGCCCTCCCTAATCGGCCGCGCGCATGATCGCAGCTTCCTCCTGAGCCGCGAGAAACTTCTCCGCCTCGAGGGCCGCCATACAGCCCAATCCGGCGGCGGTAACCGCCTGACGATAGATCTTGTCCTTGACGTCGCCTGCGGCATAGACCCCGGGGATCGCCGTTTCGGTCGAATCGGGGCGCGTGATGGCGTAGCCCTCAGCGTCGAGCGGCAGCTGGCCCGCGACGAACCCGGTCACCGGCGTATGGCCGATCGCGACGAAGAGCCCGTCGCAGGGGAGGTCGGACAAACTTCCTGTCAGCGTGTTGCGCAGGCGCACCCCGGTTACCGTCGGTGGTTCCCGCACTCCCAGGATTTCCTCGACCACGCTGTCCCAGATGACGCCGATCTTCGGATTGCGGAATAGCCGCTCCTGCAGGATCTTCTCCGCCCTCAGTGCATTCCGGCGATGGATCAGAGTAACGTGCCGCGCGTGGTTCGTCAGATACATCGCCTCCTCGACCGCGGTATTGCCGCCGCCGACGACTACGACATCCTTGCCGCGGAAAAAGAACCCGTCGCAGGTCGCGCAGGCCGAAACGCCGAAACCGCGGAAGATCTCCTCGCTCGGGATACCGAGCCAGCGGGCCTGCGCGCCGGTGGCGATGATCACGGTATCGGCGATATAGACATTCCCCGAATCGCCCTTGGCGACAAAGGGCCGGCGTGCGAGGTCGATCTCGGTGATCATGTCCACGATCACCTTGGTGCCGACGTGCTCGGCTTGGTGCTGCATCTGCTCCATCAGCCACGGACCTTGGATCACCTCGGCAAAGCCGGGGTAGTTCTCGACGTCGGTGGTGATTGTCAATTGGCCGCCCGGCTGAAGCCCGGTCACGAGGATCGGGTGCAAGTTGGCCCGCGCCGCGTAAATCGCCGCCGTGTAGCCGGCCGGTCCCGCCCCGATGATCAGGACCTTGCTGTGGTGACGCTCGGACATGGCGGCATCCTTAGAATTTCACACCATTATATAATCATTTTTCGAAATGTCGGCGGGAGGAGATGCGCCCGGGCTAGAATCCGAACATGTGGTCGAGGCTGAAGGAGCCGTTGCCGCCCAATAGCCCGTGATAGCCGAAGAGCCGGCACGTCGTGTCGCGCACGATGACGTAGGCTCCCGTTCCGGCCCGGGCGCGGGTCGCTTCATCGAAGAAGCTTCGATAGTACCACAGCCGGGAGCCTGAACAGGGAACAGCCAGCTGCGAGCGCGCAATTTCGCATCCCGCGGCGTCGTAGAGGATGACTGCCGTGTCGCTCGCCGGGAGCCAAGGCCGGGACGCGGGGTAGATCAGGTGGCAGAACGTGCCGTAGGTCGGCTCGCCGAGCCTGAGGAACAGTCGGGTCGACAATCCCGGCGGACGCCCGGTGTAGGATTGCGGCTCGTCGCGGTAGGTCAGAATCGTATTGAAGACGTGTGCTCCGAAACTGGTCTCGGCGGCATGACCACTTTGCCGATGACGATAGCGAAAAAGGGCGTGCAGCCACCCGTCTCCCTCGCCTCCGCCAGAGAAGTCATAGACCAGCTCGATATGGCCATACCCGCCGTCGAGCAGACCGAGATCGCCGATCTCGTCCAGATCGAGCACGGTCGCATGGGCGCGCGGGAGCCGCCCAAAGGGATGCCTCAGCACCTCCCGGCCGTCCGGGTCGTAAACCAGAGCGGCGATCGGCAGATCGGTTTGGCAGGCCGCCATCGGGGTCGGCAGCACCAGGCTCTGCCACAACTCGCGTGGCATCACTGGGGCCGGCAACAAATAGCCCTTACCGAGCATGGCTCCGAGCTTAGGAAGCTCGGGGTCGGGCCTCAGATCGCCGCGCTCGACATTGACGTGCGCGATGCGGCGGCGGCCCCGTTCGAGAACTTCATAGCGTGGGCGCACCACATGCTTGCCGGCCCGCAGCTCGACCTGTTTCGGCCACGCGGTGTCGGGCAACAATTCGGAAACCGCGACAGCGCGCGTGGCAAAAGGCGCGATCGGGTCGCGGATAGACACGACGCGCTCCTCGCCCATTGCAGTGAGGCCGATGGCACCCGGTGGGATTGTGACCGGATGGCTGTTCTGGACCCACAGCAACACCTGCTCGCCGGGAGCAGGAGCAGGAAGCCCGGCATACCGGTCGGCGGGCCAGGCGTTGGCGTCATGAGTGCAGGACAAAATGCCGCTGTGCCCCTCATCGTCGAAAATGTCGAGTGCATATTTGACGACGTCATGCCCGGCTGCGCCGCTAATGTGCAGAAAGAGCTGTCCACAAAACTCCGGCAGTCGAAACCGCTCGCGTATATCCCGACTGTCGAGAACGATGGTGCTTGCGGAAGGCTTACAGTTCTCGCACCATTTAGCCAAAACGCTGCCGTCATCGGCGAACAGGGTGATCCAGAAGCTGACCTGGCCGGCTCCGTAGCCTGACCAGTAATTCGCCGTGACCAGCCGCGTGTGCAAACTGCCAGTATCGCGAAAAAAGGCGAAGTTCGTCGCGAAATTCAATGGATCGAGATAACAGCGGCTATTGGTCAGTCGATCCGCCGGTATCCGCATTGCATCCAGACTGAACACCGCGGCGCCATAGGGCAGATAGGGCCGCATCTGCAGAAGGACGCGCTCGGCGTCGAATGCGGCGACAAATACAGCGCGCGCGCGGCAGCGCGCGAGTTCGGTAACGGGCAGCGCCGCGCGGCCCAGGACCGTGCTGCCGATGCGCCCGATCTCGTGAACATAGGCGCCGGCGATTTCGATCTGATCCAAATCGTAGATCGCATTAAAGGCTTCGACGGCGCACCCAGCATCGTAGATGGCAACCGGGGATTGGCGGGCGATCTCGTCCACAAGAGCCCGCGCCGGTCGAGCGGCAGCCGGGTGGGTCAGCGCCTTGTAGAGCGCGTTGCCGCCGCGGGTGTTGTCGAAGGTTTCGATGCGCAGGGCCATGTTTGATCAGCCGCTTCCCCGAGGCGCGATCCGCTCTCGGCCCGATATTACATTCCCGTCGGGTGCCACAGGCAAACCGCTCGCCTTTTCCGCGCCTCTGTTCAAAGGGCGTAAACCATCCTCAACCGAATCGAGATGCCTCGCTCCGAGCCTCCTCAGGACGAGTTCGCGCAAAGCCGCGCCCGCACGAGCCGTATCGTCAGGGACAGGGTAGCACCACGATTCGATCCGGCCGGTGAACGGCCGGGTAATGCCGGCCGCCTGCATCGCCGCGTGAAACCGGGCGAATTTGGCATTGCCGCCGTCGAGATCGAGGATATGCACCGGGTTTCCAGTCGCCGCCGCCTCGCTGATCATCGAGACCGAGTCCGCGGTTACCATAAAGGCGTCAGCCAGAGCGAGATAAGCGAAATAGGGGTTCTCCCCGCAACCATCCCAGATCACCCCGGGCAGGTTCTGGAGCCGAGCGCGCAACAGCCCGATCCGGGCTGCCCCAGTGCGACGCGACGGCGTCACCAGCGCTGAGCCACCCTGGCTACGCAGAACTCCGGCAACGGCATCGGCAATTTCGCCGAGTCGTCGAAGCGTCAGCCGATACGCCTTGTTCGCACCGCCGATCAGCACCGACAGGATCGGGCGCGGCAGCACCGTGAGAGCCGGGAAACGGCCGCGCTCGGCCATCAATCGGGCTCTCGTTACCCGGTGGACCGCGCCACGCGTCACGATGATCTGTGGACCGCGGAGCCGGTCGTGTTCGGGAACGACAAGGAGGTCGAACTCGCTACGCCCGACCCCGGGGTCTTGGATCTGCGCCGCCACGGTGCGTCCACCGCTCGCTCGCCGGATCGCCAAGGCCGGCGTCGCCGTGTTGCGCCCGCAACCGATGACAAGGTCTGGCCAGGGCGGCGAGAGCGTCGGTTCGGCCGCAGTTAAAGGGAGGAACCAGAGCTTGGGCGGCAGGCATATCCAGGGGAACCGAATTTGGAGACGTTTTTCTACAAAAGAGAAGCCGGTAGCCTCGGCCAAGCCGAGCGCCTGGCTGGCCATCCCGGCCTTGCCGTCATGCAAAACCCAGGTGACGGGCGAGACTGCCTCGATCGCAGCAATAGACGGCAAGGCCATGTGCTCGTTTACGAAAATCATTCGGGAACAGCAAGCCGATGAGACCTCCGCGCAACAAAATTGCGCGCATTCAGGACGCCGCTTATGATCCGCCGATCGAGGAAGAGGGGACCGGATGCGGCGAATCAGACTCGACCGGATCGACCGCCGCATATTGCGGAACCTGCTGACCGATGGGCGGATGACCAACGTCGAGCTGGCCCGGCGTGTCGGGATCTCGGCGCCCCCTTGCCTGCGCCGGGTCCGCGCTCTCGAAGAGGCCGGGATGATCCGCGGCTATCATGCCGATCTCGCCCCCGAGCCGCTCGGCTACGCTGTGACGGTTTTTGCGCAGGTCGGGCTCGGGAGCCAAGCCGAGGCCGACCTCAAAGCGTTCGAACACCTGGTCGGCACTTGGCCCGAAGTGCGTGAAGCTTACATGCTGGCCGGAGAAACGGATTTCCTGTTGAAGATCGTTGCGCCCGACTGGGACAGCTATCAGCGATTCCTCAGCACGAAGCTTACCTCGGCGCCGAATGTGAGCCATGTCAAGTCGGCATTGATGCTGCGCATGTCGAAGAATGAGCCGGGCGTCCCGATTCTCGAGCAGTCGAACGCGCGGCAAGATGATGAAGAGACGGCGCTGGCTTGAATTTGCCTCAACCGAAAGCGACGGTGACGACCTCGTATGATTTCGCACCGCGCGGGGTTGCGACTTCGACGCTGTCGCCCTGGCCCTTGCCGATCAGCGCCCGAGCCAAAGGCGAGGTGACCGATAAGCGGCCGGATTTGATATCGGCTTCGTCCTCGCCGACAATCTGGAAGGTCTGCTCCTCCTCGGTTTCCTCGTCCGCAAGGGTCACCTTCGCGCCAAACTTGATGCTCGAACCAGAGAGCTTGGAGACGTCGATCACCTCAGCCCGCGCCACTTTATCCTCGAGCTCGATGACCCTGCCTTCGATGAAGCTCTGCCGGTCGCGAGCGGCGTGGTACTCCGCGTTTTCGGCCAAGTCCCCGTGGTCGCGCGCCTCGGCGATGGCACGGATGATGGCCGGCCGGTCAACAGTTTTCAGCCGCTTCAACTCCTCCCGGAGCCGATTGAAGCCCTCGGCCGTCATCGGGATCTTGTTCATCGCGAACGCGTTCGGATCCTGCTTAGAATATCAACTACGGGCGGCAAGCGCCCGCCGCGGAGCCATCAAAGGTATGATTGCAGTGGGGCAACTTCAAGGTTCCCGGCGCGCAGCGCCGCGATGGCCTGGACCGCCGCGCGAGCCCCCGCAACCGTCGTATAATACGGGATCCCGTTAGTCAGGGCTGTGCGCCGCAGGCTGAAGCTGTCGGTGATCGCCTGCGCGCCCTCGGTCGTGTTGAATACGAGCTGGACCGCGCCGCTCAGCATACGATCGACGATATGCGGGCGGCCTTCGCGCACCTTGTTGACCGACGAAACTGGCAACCCGGCGGCGCTCAGAGTTGCGGCGGTGCCACTCGTCGCGACCAGCGAGAACCCCATCTCGACCAGCCGCCGGCAAGGCTCGACCAGCGCCCCCTTGTCCTGATCTCGCACCGAGACGAACACACACCCCTCGAGCGGCAGGTTGGTCCCGCTCCCTAGTTGGGACTTTGCGAATGCGCGCCCGAAATCGCTGTCGAGCCCCATCACTTCGCCGGTCGATTTCATCTCGGGGCTGAGGATCGGATCGACTCCCGGAAACCGCGCGAACGGGAAGACCGCCTCCTTTACCGCAACATGCCCGCCGGCCCGCAGACGCTTGCCGGCAATATCCTCGCTCCAGTTGTCGTGGGGCTCGCCAGCCATGATTCGAGCCGCAATCTTTGCGATCGGCACCCCGGTGGCCTTGGCGACAAACGGGACGGTGCGCGATGCGCGCGGATTGACCTCAAGGACGAAAATCACACCGTCTTGCACCGCGAATTGAACATTCATCAGCCCGACGACCCCGAGACCTCGGGCCAACGCCACGGTCTGCCGTTCGATTTCGGCGATCGTCGCCAAGCTCAGGCTATGCGGCGGCAGCGAGCAAGCGCTGTCGCCCGAATGTATCCCGGCTTCCTCGATGTGCTCCATGATGCCGGCGATCTCGACGTGCCGGCCGTCCGCGACGGCATCGACATCGACCTCAATCGCGTTCCGCAGATAGCGGTCGATCAATACCGGACTGGTCCCGGATACCGAGACGGCGTGGGTAATGTAGCGATGCAGTCCGGCCGCATCGTGCACGATCTCCATCGCGCGGCCGCCGAGGACATAAGACGGGCGGATGACGACCGGATATCCGATATCGAGCGCGATCGCTTCGGCTTCGCTGGCCGAATGCGCCGTTCCGTTGTCGGGTTGACGCAAGCCGAGGCGGGTCAGCAGGCCCTGAAACCGCTCTCTGTCCTCCGCCAGATCAATCGCATCGGGTGAGGTCCCGAGGATCGGTATTTCGGCGCGCTCCAGGCCCGCCGCGAGCTTCAGCGGAGTTTGCCCGCCGAATTGGACGATGACGCCGAGAACCGTGCCGCGGCGTTGTTCGACCCGCACGATTTCGACCACGTCCTCGGTCGTGAGCGGCTCGAAATAGAGCCGATCGGAGGTGTCGTAATCCGTCGAAACGGTCTCGGGATTGCAGTTGACCATGATCGTTTCGATCCCGGCGTCGCGCAGGCTGTAGGCCGCGTGCACGCAGCAGTAATCGAACTCGATCCCTTGCCCGATCCGGTTCGGCCCGCCGCCGAGAATGATCACCTTGCGCCGGTTGCTCGGATCGGCCTCGCACTCCGGCGGCGTGAAGCCGTCCCCCTCGTAGCAGGAGTACATGTATGAGGTCTGCGACGGGAACTCGGCGGCGCAGGTGTCGATGCGCTTGTAGACCGGTCGCAGTTCCAGCCGCCGTCGCTGCGCTGACACGACCTCCTCATCGAGATTCGCTAGCTTGCCGAGCCGGGCATCGGAAAAGCCCATCTGCTTCAGCCGCAGGAAAGCGGTGCGGTCCGGCGGCAGCCCTTCGCGGCGCACTCGCTCCTCGACTTCCACGATCTCGCGGATCTGCTCGAGAAACCACGGCTCGAACCGGCAGGCGGCGTGGATTTCGGCGGTGGTCAGCCCATGCCGATAAGCCTGGGCAACCAGCAGCAGGCGCTCGGGGACGGGTTTCGCCAACGCCGCCTTGACCGCCTCCTTGTCGGCGCTCTCCACCCCCTCGATGGCGACCTCGTCAAAGCCGGTGAGGCCCGTCTCCATCGACCGCAATGCCTTCTGCACCGATTCCGCAAAACTACGGCCGATCGACATCGCCTCGCCGACCGATTTCATCGACGTCGTCAGCAAGGGCTCGGTGCCCGGAAACTTCTCGAAGGTGAACCGCGGCATCTTGGTGACGATGTAATCGATCGTCGGCTCGAACGACGCCGGCGTGATGCGCGTGATCTC
>VAZT01000450.1 GCA_005884825.1 Alphaproteobacteria bacterium | reverse complement strand
CGGTCCGGAATAGTTGCCCAGGCCGCGAAAGCCGGTCATGTAAGCGATCGGCTCCCGAGGGTCAAGCAATGCGTTAGCCGAAGAGAGGTCTCAGAATGGCGGCGATACTGTTGGAGGAGCGCACAGGCGGGGTCCTGCGCCTGACCCTCAACCGGCCGGAGGCGCGCAATGCGCTTTCGATCGAGCTGATGAGGGGGCTCGTCGAGGCGCTCGGCCGCGCCGCGGACGATCCGCACAGCCGGGTCGTCGTGATCGCCGGCGCCGGCCCCGCCTTCTGCGCCGGGCACGATCTGCGCGAGCTGCGCCAGGATCCGCGGCGCGAGACCTATCAGCGCATCTTTGCGCTGTGCAGCGAGCTGATGCTGGCGATCGTGCGGTTGCCGAAGCCGGTCATCGCCGAGGTGCACGGCGTTGCGACGGCGGCCGGCTGTCAGCTGGTCGCGACCTGCGATCTGGCGGTCGCCGCGGAAGAGGCGCGGTTTGCGACGCCCGGGGTCAATATCGGCCTGTTCTGTTCGACGCCGATGGTGGCGCTGTCGCGCGCCGTCGGGCGCAAGGCTGCGATGGAGATGCTGCTGACCGGCGAGCTGATCGACGCGGCAACCGCACGCGCGCTCGGGCTCGTCAACCGCGTAGTCCCGCGAGAGGGGCTGCGCGGCGCGGTCGACGGGCTCGCGCGGCAAATCGCCGGCAAATCAGCCTTCACCGTCAAGATCGGCAAGGAGGCGTTCTACCGCCAGGCCGAGCTCGATCTGGCCGCTGCCTATCGCTATGCCGCCGAAGTCATGACCACCAACATGCTGGCCGAGGATGCCGGCGAAGGCATCGACGCCTTTCTCGCCAAGCGCGCCCCGGTGTGGAACGACCGGTGAGGCGCAAAATGGATCACGACAACTACCCGGACCCTTATCTGCGCGACATTCTGACGAGTGTGCGCACGATCGCCGTGGTCGGCGCGAGCCCGCGTCGCGAGCGGCCGAGCCACGGCGTAATGGCCTATCTGCAGCGGCGCGGCTACCGGACGATTCCGGTCAACCCCAACGCGGCCGGCGTCGCGATCAACGGCGAGACGGTCTACGCGAGGCTTGCCGACGTGCCGGAGCCGATCGACATGGTGGAGGTGTTCCGCCGGACCGAAATGGCCGGCGGCGTCGTCGACGAGGCGATTGCTGTCGGTGCCAAGGTAATCTGGATGCAGCTCGGGGTGCGCGACGACACGGCGGCCGCCCGCGGCGAAACGCGCGGCCTCAAAGTCGTCATGAACCGCTGCCCGGCGATCGAGATCCCTCGCCTGGGATTGTAGGGCCATGAATGCCTTGCTCAAGGATCTGCGGATCGTCGAGATCTCGGCCTTTGTCGCGGCGCCGCTGGGCGGCATGACGATAGCGCAGATGGGGGCCGACGTGATCCGCATCGACCCGATCGGCGGCGGCATCGATTACGGCCGCTGGCCGGTGACGCGCGACGACGTCAGCCTCTACTGGGCCGGTCTCAACAAAGCGAAGCGCTCGCTGGCCTTGGCTCTAGACAAGCCCGAGGGCCGCGAGATCGCGCGCGGGGTCATCACCGCGCCGGGTGCGGGCGGCGGCATCCTGCTGACCAACCTGCCGCCGTCGCGCGGGCTCGATTATGCGACCCTGAAATCGGCTCGCAACGACCTGATCATGCTGCGGCTCACCGGCAACCGCGACGGCTCGGCCGCAGTCGACTACACGGTCAACGCGGCGAGCGGGTTTCCGCTGGTGACGGGGCTCGGCGGCATGCCGGTCAACCACGTCCTGCCGGCCTGGGACATCGCCGCCGGACTCTATCTCGCAACCGCGCTGCTCGCGACGGAACGCCACCGCTCGCGCACCGGCTTCGCGACGGCCGACGGGCGGCGGGTCATGATCATTGCCCTGACCCGCCGCCAGTGGCGTGCCATCGGCGAGGCGACCGATCTCGGCGAACGGCTGGCCATGATCGGACCGATGATGGATGTCGACCTCGACACCGAGACCGGGCGCTACGAGGCGCGCGACGCGATCGCCGCGCTGATCGCCCGCTGGTGCGCGAGCTACACGTTAGCCGAGATCCGCCAGGCTTTCGCTGGCACCGGCGTGCTGTGGGGTCACTTTCAGGATTTTCGGCAATTGGTGCGCGAGGACCCGCGCTGCTCGGCGGCGAATCCTTTGTTCGCCGCCGTCGATCAGCCCGGCATCGGCCGTTATCTCATGCCGGGTGTGCCATTGGATTTTTCCGCCGACCCGCGTGAGCCGCCTCGCCCGGCGCCGCTCCTTGGCGAGCACACCGATATCGTGCTGACCGAAGTCCTCGGTTTCTCATCGGCCGAGATCGGCCGGCTTCACGACAACCGGGTTGTTGCGGGGCCGGATGGCCGCTGACGACCCTCAGCCCTCGCGCTCGCGCTGCCGCCACTCCCGTAACAGCTCGCGAACGCGTCGAGCCGTGCGCAACTTGCGCGCGATGTCGGGGGCAAGCCGCAACTCCCCTTGATCATCGAGCCAGCCGGCGTCGATATCCGGCGGCAGCTCCCGCATGATCTCGGCGAATGCCGTGAAGATTTCTTCGAGCTCGCGCGCTCCGAGCCGCCTGTCCCTGGCCACACCGCCACCTCTCTCCGGCATCGTCAACGGAAAGACTAGTACACTGATCCCAAAATGCCGAGCGCTAAGCCCCTCACCCATCAAGCGCTCTGCGCTTGGTCCCGCTTCTGCCGCGGTGCGGAGAGCGGCTAAAACAGGGGCAGCTGGTCGCCCTTTTGGGGCGGGGGGCTGAACAGACGCGTGTCGAGAGATTGCGTCGTTCGCTGGTTGAAACCGAGTTTGCGGCAGGCACGGTCGAAGCGCAGCCGCAACATGTCGGCATAGGGGCCGGTACCGGTCATGCGCTTAGACCAGGTCGAATCGTAGAGCCGGCCGCCGTGGGTTTGCGCGACGAGCGAGAGCACGTGAGCCGCCTTGTCCGGGAAATGCTCCTCGAGCCATTCCTTGAAGAGGGACTTTAGTTCGAGCGGCAGGCGCAACAGGGTATAGCCCGCCGATGTGGCGCCGGCGGCGCGCGCCCGTTCGAGGATGTGCTCCATCTCGTTGTCGTTCAGTGCCGGGATCATCGGCGCGCTCAGAACTCCAGCGGGAATTCCGGCGCCGGCGAGGGCGGCGATCGTCTCCAGCCGGCGCTCGGGGGTCGGGGCGCGCGGCTCCATGCAGCGCGCCAGAGCGCGGTCGAGCGTCGTGACCGATATCGTCACGCTCGCAAGCTGGTCCTTGGCCATCTCGCCGAGGATGTCGAGGTCGCGCTGGATCAGCGCCGATTTGCTGACGATCGTCACCGGATGCCGGAAATCGCGGAGCACCTGCAAGATCCCGCGGGTGATCCCGAGGCGGCGCTCGACCGGCTGGTAAGGGTCGGTGTTGCTGCCGAACGCAATCGGGCGGCAGATGTACCCCTTTTTTCTCAGCTCCTCGGCGAGCAACGCGGCGGCGTCCGGCTTATAGAAGAGTCGGCTCTCGAAATCGAGGCCGGGCGACAGGCCGAGATAGGCATGACTCGGCCGTGCGTAACAATAAATACAGCCGTGCTCGCAGCCACGGTACGGATTGATCGAACGGTCGAAGCCGATATCCGGTGAGTCGTTGCGTGCGATGATCGTCCGCGTCGAATCCACGGTCAATGTCGTGGTCAACGGCACCGGCAGCTCGTCTGCCGTGCTCCAGCCGTCATCGAACGCCACGCGCCTTTCGGCTTCGAAGCGCCCGCTATCGTTGCTCGCCGCGCCGCGTCCCTTGCGCGGCCTGACCCCGGCCGGCATATCCATGCCGCGATAATAAGTATGACGCAGAACATTTCAAGAACTATTTCCCAAAATGCCGCGGTTGGCCCCTCACCCTCCCGCTATTGCGGGCCCCTCCCTCTCCCCGCTCTCGCGGGGCGAGGGTTGGGGTGAGGGGCAGGTCTCCGCGATTATTCCGACTCTGAATGCGGCAGATACGCTGCCGGGGCTGCTAGAGCAGCTGCAGGCTTCCGCCATTGTCAAAGAGATCATAGTCGTGGATGGCGGGTCATTCGATGACAGCGTGTGCATCGCCAAGGCAGCAGGCGCAAGCGTTATCGAGACGATGCGCGGGCGCGGCCTGCAGCTCGCAGGCGGTGCCGCTGCGGCGTTGGGCGAATGGCTGCTGTTCCTGCACGCTGACTGTCGGCTCGAACCGGACTTTGAGACCGCCGTTCGGACCTTTCTGGCCGCACAAGTTGCCGGCTTGCAAGCCGGCTACTTTGATTTCGCGCTCGACGACACCGCCGCCGCTGCACGGCGGCTGGAGCGGATCGTTGCCTGGCGTTGCCGTGTTCTGGCGCTGCCCTATGGCGATCAGGGCCTGCTGATCGCCCGCAGCCTTTACCGCGCGGTCGGCGGCTTTGCCCCGGTGCCGTTGATGGAAGACGTCGACCTCGTGTGCCGCCTCGGCCGCGGGCGACTCGCCCGCATCGGTGCGCGGTGCATCTCGTCGTCGCGGCGCTACCGCCGCGAAGGATACTGGCGTCGGCCGTTGCGCAACCTCTTCTGCCTCTCGCTCTATTTCGCCGGGGTGTCGCCCTATCGGATCGCGCGGCTGTACGGCTGATGCGGCGCACTCTCATTCTGTTCGTCAGAGCGCCGCAGCTCGGAACCGGCAAGCGGCGGCTCGCGCGGGATATCGGCGATATCGCAGCGCTTTGCTTCGAGCGGGTGATGATCGCGCTGCTGCTGCGCCGTCTCGCGAAGGATCGGCGCTGGCGTCTGCGCATCGCAGTGACGCCGGACAGAGATTGCCGTCGCGCCCGTCACTGGCGCCACGGGGTAGAGACGGTCGGGCAAGGCTCAGGCGATCTCGGGGTGCGCATGCGCCGGGCGCTCGAAACCTGCCCCCGGGGTCCGGTGGTGCTCGTCGGGGCCGACCTCCTCGGGACCCATGAGCTCGTGTTCGGTCCCGCCAAAGATGGCGGGTTCTGGCTTGTCGGCGTGCTTCACCCGCGCCGATTGCCTCCCTTGTTCGATCAGGTGGGGTGGTCGGGTCCCCATGCTCTCGCCGACACGCTCGCCGGCCTGCCTCGGCGGATCTCGGTCGGCTATGCCGATAGGCTCGAAGATGTGGACGACGGAGACGCCTATCGCCGGCTCAAACCGAGCCGCGGGTTCTGACTCAGCGCTTCAGGTGTTCCTGCAGCCGCGGCATCAGCTCGACGAAGTTGCACGGGCGGAAGCGGTTGTCGAGCTGGTGGACGAGGATGCCTTCCCAGGCGTCGCGGCAGGCGCTCGGGGAGCCGGGCAGCGCGAAGAGATAGGTGCCGCCGGCGACCCCCGCCGTCGCGCGGCTCTGGATCGTCGAGGTCCCGACCTTGTCGTAGCTGAGCCAGCGGAAGAGCTCGCCAAAGCCGGCAATCTCCTTCTCGTAGACGCTGTGAAACGCCTCGGGCGTGACGTCCCGCCCGGTAACTCCGGTGCCGCCGGTCGAAATCACGACATCGATGTCGGGATCGGCGACCCATTCCCGTAGTTGCGCGACGATCTGGCCCTGCTCGTCGCGCACGATCTTGCGGGTCGCGACCCGGTGCCCTGCACCCGTCACGAAATTGGCGAGCGTGTCACCCGAACGGTCCCGCGGTGCATCCCGAGTGTCGGAGACTGTCAGGATCGCGATGTTGACGGGCAGAAACGGGCGGTTTTGATCGATCCGGCCAGGCATTCCTCGACGCTCCCTGTGGCGCTGCGCTTAAAAAGCTAGAGTCACAAATGGGCGTGATCGATCCCGACGGCCAGCCAGTGCATGCAATAGGCCCTTTGCAAAGCCACCGGAAAAATTGACGCATGCGTCACGAACAAACTTGACGGGATCGTCATTTTTATGATTATTGCCTAACCGAAGAAACCGAGGCCGGCAACTCCGCAACCGACGGATCGGCGATCGGCCGGCTCGGCGACGATTATGATCAACGGAGGCGTAATGCCCAAGGTCACCTACATCGAGCATGACGGGACACGGCATCGGGTGGAAGTCCCGGTCGGACTGTCGCTGATGCGCGGTGCCATTGACAACAACGTGCCCGGGATAGACGCAGATTGCGGCGGCCAATGCGCCTGCGCCACCTGCCACGTCTATGTCGAGCCCGCTTGGTTCGACAAGACCGGCGCGCCGATTATCGGTTCGCAGGAGGAGAGCATGTTGAGCTTTGCCGCCGCAGCGGAGTTCAATTCGCGGCTCGCGTGCCAGATCGCGATGCGCAAGGAATTCGACGGGGTGACCGTCACGATGCCGCAGGGACAGCACTGACATGAACGGAGCCCTTGGATGACCACCTCCCTCCCCGATGTCTATTCGATGCCGCTCGATGCGATCGACGTCAGCGACCCAAAAATCTACCAGGACGACGTCTGGCACCCGTACTTCGAGCGCCTGCGCCGAGAGGCCCCGGTGCATTACTGCCGGGAAAGCCGGTATGGCCCCTATTGGTCGGTCTGCAAGTACAACGATATCATGCAGGTCGAAATCAACCATGGCGTCTACTCCTCCGAACTCGGCGGTATTGCCGTCGAGGATCCGCCCAAGGGTCTGGAGCGGCAGAGCTTTATCCGCATGGACCCGCCCAAACACGACGAGCAGCGCAAGGTGGTCGGCCCGATCGTCGCCCCGGCAAATCTTGCCGAGATGGAGGCAACGATCCGTGAACGCACGATCCGGGTGCTCGACGGCCTGCCGCGGAACGAGACTTTCGATTGGGTCGAGCGGGTGTCGATCGAATTGACGACGATGATGCTGGCGACGTTGTTCGACTATCCCTGGGAGGACCGCCGCCAGCTGACCTATTGGTCCGACGTCGCGATCTGCAATGTCCATGCGCCGGAATCGCCGGTGCATTCGGAACAGGAAAAATTCGATCAATTAAAGAAGATGGCCGAGCGGATGGCCGAGCTTTATAACGAGCGCGCCAAACAGCCGCCGAAATTCGATCTGTTGTCGATGCTGGCGCATGGGCCGGCGACGCAAAACATGCCGCTGCGCGAATTTATGGGCAATCTGACCTTGTTGATCGTCGGCGGCAACGACA
>VAZT01000449.1 GCA_005884825.1 Alphaproteobacteria bacterium | reverse complement strand
AGTGAGATTTGAAAAATTACCCTGCACGATGAAGCCGGCAACGACTATACGATGTCTCTGCCGCCGGTTCTTCGGTATTTTCACAATCCCGAACAAGCCGAAATTCCTCGGCGGAGGGCGATGGTTCGGGCAACAAGATGCGGCCACAGGACTGTGCCCACTCCGACGCGGGACCGAAAGTTCGAATCCCACTCGCTCCACCGGCGACTCCTATGCGAACCTGTGGTCGTATCATCGGCCGCTTCCATCAGAGAACAGGCGCGTTCGCCACAGGTTCGCCGATCGCACAGCCTCCAGGCGTGCTTCACCGAGTGCTGCCGGAAGCGAAGCCGGCAATGCCGAATTTCCCGTTTACCTATGCGCGCGCATAATTCGGCTTGGTCCGTCTCAATCGTAAATGCCGAGCAACAGGAGTGGCGCGCGCATGCCGGGTATCGTTGCGGCCGACCATGAAAGCGGTGCTGATCGCGAGCAGCAAAATCCCGGCGGTAAAGATGAAGATGAGTCGCGGATGGTGATGATCGAGGAGAAAGCCGAGGAATGGCGGCGTCATCGCCGAGCCGAGGTCGAGACCCGAATAGACGAACCCGACCACCGTGCCCGTGGCTCCGGCTGGAGCCGCGCTGCGCACCAGCAAGTCACGCGACGGTGTTGTGCAGCCCCAGGCGAACCCTCCAACGGCGACGCAGAGGAGGAGTGCTGCGACGGGAACCGCCAGAAGTCCGAGCGCCAGGCTCACCAATGCCGCGGTCAACAGTCCTGTAGCGACCACGACCTCATGCCGACCGAATCGGTCGGCGATAATGCCGCCGGCGAACATGCCGAGAGCGGATCCCACGAGGAACCCGGTCAAGGCGCTGTTGGCAACCTCGAATGACACGCCGAACGTGGAGATCAGCGAAGACGGCAGGAAGGCTTGCTGGGCGACCGTGGCCACGGCGAGAAGGATGAAATAACCGAAGCAGACGAGGATCGGCTTCGCCAGGAACATCTTTACGGGCTTCACGGCAGGCTTCCTGCCTCGTTGCACGCGCCCTTCGGTCGCTAGGGCGCCGGCCTGGACAACCAGATATAGCGTCAGCAGCAGCCCGAGCCCGCCCACGATTGCCAACCCCACGCGCCAGCCCACCAGCGCGGTGAGCGCCAGGACAGTAACCGGTGCAGCGGCCCAACCGAGGCTGCCGCCGAGGTTGTGCGTGCCGTAGGCGCGGCCGAGACGGGCCGCTCCGACGCGGGCCGACAAGATCGCATAGTCGGCCGGATGGAACACGCAATTGCCCAGGCCGGCGACTACGGCGAGCGCCGCCAGAGCCCAGAGGTTGGGAGCAAACCCGTAAAGCAGCACCGCGACGGAATACACCCCCAATCCGCCGATCAGCACCCGTGCCGGACCGAGCCGATCGACGATGAGACCGGCCGGGGTCTGCATCAGCCCAGAGGTTGCGTACATCAAGCTCATCACGATGCTGAGCTCGGCATACCCCACGCCGAACGCACCCTTCAGCAGCGGAAACAGTGGCGGCAGCACGATCTGGTAGAAATGGCTCATGAAATGCGCCGAGCTGACGAGGCCGACGACTTTGATGTCCTGCGCCGCGACGGGGCCAATCGTCACGCGGCTTTCCATCCAGTCGCCGAAACGGTCCTGGTAGGCGGCCTCGAGGTTCGCGCGGGCAGCCGTCACCTCTGTCGGATTGCGCTCGCGGGTCCAGACCAGCAACGCGTTCTCGAAAGCGACGATGGCCCGCTTCCGGTTCTCCGATCGATCGCCGGCCAGGCGCTCCCGGTACGCTGTGCCCAGCTTCATATGAGCGGCGGCCCATTCTTCCGGATTGGCTTCGCGGGTCAAAACCGATAGGGCATCCTCGAAGGCGGCTATCGCCCACTCCAGGTTCTCCGACCGATCGCCGCCCGAATGCTCCAGATAGGCACCACCGAGA
>VAZT01000448.1 GCA_005884825.1 Alphaproteobacteria bacterium | reverse complement strand
GCCGAGCAGTCGGCGCCGGCTCAGCAAAGAAGACGCTGGCACTGGCAACCCCCCAAATTTCCCCGAGGGACGCCATAGCACCTCGAAACTGCTCAAACAAGTCTGATCGCCTCAAATCAACCAGACCGCTGGCGATTTGTCCTGGCGTTATTAAATAGCGGTTGAAGGACCCTTTATCTAGATCACCCTTTGCGTTGGCCGGCAGCAGAATCTTGCGCCACCGGGAGCTGCTGTGCCCGCGTCAGGTAGCGCCAAATCTCTTCGTCACGGTCATAGGGATCGCCGCGGAACTGAATCGACCCGTCCGATTCGACGTAAGCAGTCTGATAGACGACGAAAACCGGCATTGGGACCGGCAACGCCCGCCGCGTGGTGTGACCGGCGGCGATTCCCTTGTCGATCCCCTCCACCGACTGCCCGAGCAACATGACCGCGAGCGCGCGCGGGTTTTCGACGCGAACGCAGCCGTGGCTCATCATGCGCGCCACGGACTGGAACAGCGACTTGGTCGGAGTATCGTGCAGATAAACGTCATAGCGGTCGTTCATCTCGAATTTCAGCCGGCCCAAGGCGCTGTAAGGCCCAGCCTCCTGCTGGATTGCCCCATTGCTGCGAAATCTCATGTGGTGGCTGGCCAAGTAACCGGGATCGGCAGCCAATTTCGGCAAGATTTCTTGTTGGGCGATCGACCGCGGAATGTTCCAGGGCGGGTTGAACAGGACGTCATTGATCGTCGATTGCAACTCGGGGGTCTGTTTGTCGGTTTCCCCGACGACAACCCGGGTAGTGAATACCGGCCGGTCGTCACGGAACAGCTGGAGGCGGGCGATGGTGGCATTGACGATAACCCGGTCTCGCGGCATTTGACGCGGCAGCCAGCGCAGCCGTTCGAGGTTGACCACCAGCTGCCGCAGCCGCGGTTCGGCTGCGGCCGGCCGTTCCGGAGATGTGCGCACGGTTTTGTTCCGTACCCCCTGAGCGCCGAGCACGATCGCCCGGTATTCGGCGTAGGCGCGGCGCATAATCTGGTATTCGGCGGAGGCGGGGGCCAGGGCTTCGACCACCCTTGCCGGATCGGGAGCGGCAATCGCGGAATCGATCACCTGGACGATGTCGACCGGTTCGGGTGTCAGATCCTCGTCGTCCTTCCGCTCCTCGATCGGCATCGCCCCCCGCGCCAGCGCATCGGCATAGGAAAGAAATGCGTCGGACAGCAGCAGATCCCGGTCCACCGGCGACAGGTTCGCGCCGTGCTCGCCGAGCGCGTTGCTGTGGAACAAACCCGGGTCGAGACCATGGTCGGCCGCGCGCAGCACTGTCTCCTGCAGCAGGCGGCCGGCTTCCGCGGGGTGCCCATCCCACACGGTTTGATATCCGTGCGCATTATAGAAGGGACGCAGCAGCCAGGCATGGAGCCGCTCCCCGGCGATTGTCGGCTTGCCCGGCGCGTCGAGCCGCGTCTTGATCTCGGGATTGCCGGTGAAGGGGGTCGGATCCGGGGTCGCGGTATCGAGCCTGGGCGCATCGGCGTTTGCCGCCGAGTTCGTCTCTGCGGAGACGGCCGCCCGTGACAGCACCGAACCGCAAAAGACAAAGGCGAAGGCCGCGAGACCCGCCGCGAAGACCCGCCATTTCCCGTCTCGAATGCGACGACGATTAAACACGTTCACCTCACTTGGCGCGGCACGGGCGGTCACGCGGGGATAGCCGACGGTGGGACAATCGGTTGCGGCCCAAAATCCGCTCGACATGCGCGCCGGCCGTCTTATCGCTTCCTGACGAGATCCACAATCAGCAGGCGAAGATCTCACCCCTTTTCGGTACATTCAGTCCCCCAATGCGCGGGTATGAATAGGCAAGCAGGATCGCCCTCATCTACCGCATGACTAACACTTATGGAGTTAGAATGTGCCGGATTTGCGCGGCGCCGGCGAAGGCAGCGGCAGTGGTTCGATGCTGCAGTGGCTGCGGGATCGATATGGTTCATATAGGATTTGCTGATGAGAGGGTGTTCCGCGTAATGCCGGCGATCTCACCGCGGACCAGTCCCAGCGCTGATACAGCGAAGCGGATTTTTCCGTGAACGGCCAAGGCGAACGCAGCGCACAGGGAGTGCTTCGCGAGGTCTTCGGGTTCGACAGCTTCCGCGGCCAGCAGCTCGAGATCATCGAGCACGTTGTTGCGGGCGGCGACGCGGTCGTGCTGATGCCGACCGGCGGCGGCAAGTCGGTGTGTTACCAGATCCCGGCGCTGCTGCGTTCGGGGGTGGGCATCGTGGTGTCTCCGCTGATCGCGTTGATGAAGGACCAGGTCGACGCGCTTCGTCAGGCGGGGGTGCGTGCGGCAGCTCTCAACTCGCGGCTGTCTCCCGGCGAGGCCGCCGAGGTTGAGCGCGCGGTCCGCGAGGCGGCTTTCGATCTGCTCTACGTTTCGCCCGAGCGACTGATGACGCCGCGCTGCCTGGAGCTGTTGTCGCACATCCGGCTAGCGCTTTTTGCCGTCGACGAGGCGCACTGCATCTCGCAATGGGGACACGATTTCCGTCAGGAGTACCAGCAGCTCTCGATCCTCAAAGATCGTTTCCCGGGGGTCCCGGTCATGGCGCTGACCGCGACCGCAGATGGCCCGACGCGCCGCGATATCGTCGCGCAGCTGAGGTTGGCTGAGGCGCATCGCCTACTGCTTGACGCGGCGCGGGGCCGAGGAGACCGCGGCGTGGCTGAAGGCTCGCGGGCGCGTTGCGCTGCCCTATCATGCCGGTCTCGAACCCGCGACGCGCGAGCGCCACCAGGAATGCTTTTTGCGAGAGGAAGGGGTGGTCATCGCCGCGACGATCGCCTTCGGCATGGGAATCGACAAGCCGAATGTCCGCTTCGTCGCCCATCTCGACGTGCCGAAGAACCTCGAAGCCTACTACCAAGAGACCGGCCGCGCCGGGCGGGACGGGCTGCCGGCCGATGCCTGGATGACCTATGGCATCGCCGACGTGATGAACTTGTTTCGTCTGCTCGAGACGGGCGAGGCGACTGATAGCCAACGGCGTATCGAGCGGCAAAAGATCGAGGCGCTGCTCGGATATTGCGAGACGGTGTCGTGCCGGCGGCAGGTTCTGCTCGGCTATTTCGGCGAAGCCGATCACCCGCCCTGCGGAAATTGCGACAATTGCCTGTCGCCCGCCCCGAGCTGGGACGGAACGATTGCCGCTCAAAAGGCGCTTTCGGCAATTTACCGAACGGGACAGCGTTTTGGCACGCGTCAGCTCGTCGACGTCCTGCTCGGTGCCGAAACCGAGCGCGTCCTGAGGCTCGGGCACAATCGGCTGAAAACGTTCGGCGTCGGGACCGAACTGGACCGGCGCGGGTGGCTTTCGGTTTACCGCCAGCTCGTCGCCCAAGGCTTCGTGCTGCCGGATGTTGCCGGTCACGGCGGCCTTGCGCTGGCGCCGACGGCGGCCGAAATCCTGCGCGGCACCAAGATTGTCCGGTTTCGGGTCGAGGAGCGCGGCCGCGGACGCCAGACCGCCCGGCCCGCTCGCAAGGCAGGGACGAGCGCTGCCAAACTGGATGGGGCAGCACGCACATTATGGGAAGCGCTACGGGCCTGGCGGCTGGAGGAGGCGCGGCGGCAAGAGCTTCCGCCCTATGTGATCTTTCACGATTCGACCTTG
>VAZT01000447.1 GCA_005884825.1 Alphaproteobacteria bacterium | reverse complement strand
GCATCGCATCGTCATCTGGTTGCGGCCGGGGCAAGATGCGACGCGGCAGGCATAGGCGAACCGCGCGCGGCAGAACCAGCGAAACTGCTCCGCGATGAACCGGTTGAAAAGGCGGCGCTGGCAAAGGTTCTGGGGGAGGTTGTTCCGATGATCGAGCGGCTTACAAAACGAGTCGACGAGATTGCGCGGACACCGATGCCTCCCTTAACCATGGCAACGGGCACTATTTCGATATCGAAGCAGCAGGACCGCCAACGCAATATTGGCAGCGGCGAGCTGGAGCTGTCGCCAGAAGCGATCGCCGCAGCACTCGCCAAGATGAGCAAAGAGGAACAAACGCTGACGCTAATAAAAGCCAGCTACGCGACTCCGATTCGAATTGCCGGCTCAGCTGCCGATCAATCTTAGTTCTGCGATCACCGACGCCGGGGAGCAACTCGCTCGAGGCGTTGACGGTCACGTACACAACACCATTCGGCCCAACAGCATTCGCCGAGCCTGGTGCCTTGCCGGGCTTTTTTTTGCCCCCCTTCTCTGGGAGGAATTTGATGAACTCAATCACTCAAGAATCGCTGGAGCTCATGAAAGGGGCTTTGGCACAGCCGGATTTTCGATTGGCCAAATCGATTTCGACTGCGACCGGGTTATTGGCCTTTGACCTTCAGGCGCCAGCGAAGAACCTCTATCCATTTGTCACTCCACTCAGGAACATCGTTCCACGCGTCGGCGGCGGCGTCGGCTCCGCAACCAATTGGCGGCAAGTTAACGCGATCATCGGCTCCGGCTTCGATTCGATGGGGTGGGTGCCGGAAGGCCAACGCTCGGGCCAGATGTCGTATTCGACCTCGAACAAAACCTCCGCCTTCGTCACGATCGGGGAGGAAGACGCGGCAACTTTCGAAGCAATTTCCGCCGGCCGGACCTTCGAAGATATCCAGGCCATGATGGCTTTCCGTCTTCTGCAAAAGATGATGTTGAAGGAGGAGATGGCGATCCTCGCCGGCAATGCGTCATTGACGCTCGGTACGCCTTCTACTCCGACCCTATCGGCATCAGGCGCCGGGGCAACGCTGCCGGCGGCGACTTATTTCGTCAAAGTTGTGGCGCTGACCCTCGAAGGCTACCAGAACACGAGCGTATTGGGCGGTGTTGCGACCGCCAAGACCGTGACCGGAGCCGACGGCAAGGCTTTCACATTGTCCGGCGGCTCCTCGAACATCAGCGCCGAGGCAAGTCAGGCCGTGACACTCGGTCAGACGCTGTTCTGCTCAGTCAACCCGGTCCCGGGTGCGGTCGCGTATGCTTGGTATATGTCAACCACCAGCAGCAGCGAGACGTTGCAGGCCATCACGACAATCAACAGTCTAGCTGTCGCGGCGCCACTCAGCGCCGGCAACCAGGCGCAAACCGTTATTACTGGCGACAACTCTGCCAACCCGAGTTACGCCTATGACGGACTCTTGACCACGGCGGTGAAACCGGGGTCGAATGCCTACGTCAATGTCATGCCGACCGGGACGGCAGGGACTGGCACACCTCTGACTGCATCGGGCCGCGGCTCGGTTGTCGAGATCGACACGATGTTCCAAAAGATGTGGGACAATTTTCAGGTCTCGCCGACGGTTCTCTTTGTCAACTCGCAGGAGTTGAAGAACATAACGGCAAAAGTGCTGTCGAACGCCTCGGGTCCATTACTGCGCTACGATAGTCCCGCTGACGGCAGCGACGGGGAGTATCAGCTGACCGCGTCCGGAGTCGTTCAGTTTTATTACAATCCCTTCGCCCTGAATGGGGGCCTGCGCATTCCGATTCGAATTCACCCGAAGGTGCCGCCCGGAACGGTCATCGGTTGGGCGGAGAACCTGCCCATCCAGTACCAGTCGAACGAGGTACCGAACGTTGCCGAAATCAAGACGCGGCAAGACTATTACCAAATCGATTGGCCTATCGTCACGCGCCAGCGCCAAATCGGGGTTTATGCCGAGGAAGTACTGGCCGTCTATGCTCCCTTTGCGATGGGCGTCATCTGCAACATCGCAAACGGCTGACGCTGATGCTCTACATCCCGGCGCATTCTTTGATAGCGTCTGTTGTGCCAGCCCCCGGGTCAATCCTGGGGGTCTTGCTCGGCGGAGACTTGATACCGTTGCGCGCTGCTTTTGGCCAAGATGAGGCGAACCACGGGGCAGTGCGGTATTTGGTCGATGACAACGGCTTGGTCCGCGTGCCCCTGGGAGCTGTGGACCCCCTGATGACAATCGGGGGATTCGTAATGGCACAGACCCGCGACAAAGCGATTTCCGTCGGCGTGCTAACGCTGCACCACGACGACGCTGCGGGGTGCTCCTATGCCGGCCGTCAATTTCTCGGCGACTCGAACGGGGACGTGCTCGTGCCGGCCGAAGCCGCCTCCGAGCTCTTGGCGCATGGGTTCGTCCCTGTTTTTAAGGACATGAAATCGTTGCCGAGCAACCGTTCCAAAAAGGCCTGATCCAGTGGCCTTCGGGGATCTGACGACGCTCGCCGACGTCAAGGGGTGGCTGCAGACCGGGCAGGCTGCCTTTCCGGCAACCGACGACGCACTGCTTGCCCGTCTAATCGCGGCGGCAAGTCAATATATTCAGACTTGGCTGAATCGCCGGATCGCATCGGCTGATTACCTCGAAATACGCGACGGAACTGGAGGCCATAGGCTCCAATTCGCGTGCTTTCCGGTGACCGCTGTGCTGTCATTGACGATCGACGGCCAGGCTGTTCCTGCGGCCGCCGCGTTTAACGCAGCCGGCTACCGATTCGCTTCCACACAGCTTTCGGTCCGCGGTTACAGGTTCAACCGCGGGGCCCAGAACGTTGTTATCGCGTATACGGCCGGGTATCCGACTACTCCGCCCGAAGTCGTACAGGCATGCATCGAACTGGTCTCGCTGCGCTACCGAGAGCGTACGCGCATCGGCGAAGTCTCGAGATCATTGGGCGGTGCAGAGACCGTCGCGTACGCCCAAAAGGACATGAGCGACGCGATTAAGACACTGCTGCAACAATATCGTCTGGTTGCGCCGATCGCCGCGATCCAACAAGCACCAGCGGTAAGTACCACCGATCTCATGATAATATCCGGCGTCCTATGATTACTGCACGTCTCGTCGGC
>VAZT01000446.1 GCA_005884825.1 Alphaproteobacteria bacterium | reverse complement strand
GCACCCGGACATCGCCGGCACCCAGGTCGGACTCCCGCATCTTGCGAGATCGCCGCGCGTCGGTTGCTTGGCAAGCTGGCTCGTGATGAATTCAAGATTGCTTTCGATCAGAGCGAAATCGGTGCGCGCTTGGGTGGCGCGGAAACCTGGCGCTCGCCGGCGGGCGAGAGAATCCGCAGCTTCACCATCATCACGACGACACCGAACGAATTGTGCGCCGAGCTCCACAATCGGATGCCCGTGGTGCTCAAACCCGATGTATGGCCGGCATGGCTCGGCGAACACCCGGCGCCCGTGCACGATCTGAAAGCGATGCTGGCCCCCTACCCTTCTGAAGAAATGATTTGCTGGCCGGTGAGCGCGCGCGTCGGCAACGTCAAGAACAATGATCCGGACCTCATCGAGCCTATCAATGCACACTCACATTAGCGCAAGCGATCGGCTCAAACCGCAAGGTACTCAGGCAATAAGCGTCGAAGTGCGGCGACGAATTGGCCGCAATATCCGGGCCGGAACGGGTTTCGGTTCCCGGCGTTAGAATTTCAAACACCTTATGCGCTAAGGGCCGGGATGCCGATATCGGCTCCTTCACTTAACCTGTGACGGCCACCTTCAGGTATCGATACAAGCAACGGTTCAGGAGGATCGCAATGGCAACGACGCCGGAACGCACGCACAAAAGGCATGTGCGCGAGAACGCCACGATCGACCATCTTGTTGAAGGCGTTTCGAAGCCGACAGCTCCTGATGAAAAACACCCGGAGCACAGCCCCACCACCTCGACCGGCTTGCCGGTCGAGGATCAGGTCCGCAAGGAATGGGATCCTCGCAAAGGCGGCCTTCCGACTTTTTAGCGATAATCCCCGTTTACAGCGTGACGGAAGTTAAGGACGCAGCCAGCGATGACGGACCTCCCGCGAATTCGCAAGCGACCGCTGGACGCCGAGGCGCACGGGCGCGGTGCCGGCGAGATCGACATCGCCAGCTGCGCGACGGTCGCTTACTCATCGGAAGATCCGGCTCACCCGGTTGAGCATCTGCTGGACGAACACTCCGGGCCGGGAGCCCCGCGTTGGATGAGCGCGCGACCCGACACCACCGAGCACATCGTGATTGAGTTTGACCGGCCGCAGGCGATCTCGCGCCTCGTATATGAAGTCGAGGAGACAATGCGGGAGCGTACCCAGGAAGTCCGCGTGGAAGTCTCGGAGGACGGGGGCCGGTCGTACCGCCAAATTCTGGTTCAGGAATACAACTTCAGCCCCGGGGGAGCCACCTATCAGCGCGAAGACCAGCGCGTCAATCTCCGCCAGGTCACCCATCTCCGTCTCACGATCGTTCCAAACAAGAGCGGCTCCGGCACGGCGACGCTCACGACGCTCCGCCTCTTTGCGTAAACGGGCCTGGATCGCGCAATTCTAACTGCGCGCCGTAACGCGCCCCGGCAAAGCAATGATCTGCCGGTGAGCGCGCGCGTCGGCAATGTCAGAAATAACGATTCGAGCCTGATCAAGCCGGTTGCCGCGGCGTAAAACGCCCGGTTTGCCCCTGAAAAAATTATCAACCATCACGATCATTGAGTGATGCTGTTAAATATTTCCTGGACGATCGAATTTTCCCCTAGCTCGTCCGCCCGAAAACCCCGGCCTCCCCCGCCGGGGTTTTCAATTTGGCGCGCGCGTCGCGGCTCTCGGCCGCAGTCTGCCGGAATGGATCAGGCTTGAGCCCCAAGCAGCTCGCCCCGGAATGTCACCTATTTCGAACCGGTCCCGCCGCGCCGCGCAACACCATCATCGAGTCCACGTTTGATGTCGGCCGCCGCTTCCGCCGCCAGGGAGATCGAGGAGGCTGTGATCAAAATCCTGGCCGACGCGCTGACCAGCCCGGCAAGCTTGGTCGAGCGGTTTGGCGCAGCCGGCATGGCGAGCGACCAGGTTCGGAAACTGCTCAGTCGGGCGGCCCGTGTGAAAGCGGCGCTAGGTGGCTCACCGGGAG
>VAZT01000445.1 GCA_005884825.1 Alphaproteobacteria bacterium | reverse complement strand
CAGAAAAGGCAGTGTCCATGCTCAGCCGAGGCCAAGAACAGCGACGCCGGCGAGCACCGCCGGTCGGCGTCGGCTGCATCACCGTGAGTTTCCGACCGGCTATTCCTTGGCGGATTGCTCCCCAGCTGCTCTGGCGGCGGTTTCATTGAGGGCGTTGGCCGTCAGCCGGTGGTGAACTCGCAATGACCCCTTTGCTAGGCGCTGCGTTCAGTCGCGAACGAGGCGGCTTCGATCAGCGCGCGGCGCTCCGCCCCATCGGGAAATACCGACAGCGCGTCGATCGCGCTTGCCGCATAGCCGCGCGCTCGGGACAAGGTTTCGGTAAGAGCGCCATGTCGCTCGACCAACGTGGTCGCGTGTTCGAGGTCTGCCGGGCACTGGTCCATGTCTTCGAGCGTGCGGCGCCAGAAGCTACGCTCCTCGTCGTTCCCACGGGCGAAGGCGAGAAGGATCGGCAGGGTCACCTTGCCGTCGCGGAAGTCGTCGCCGATGCTCTTGCCGAGCTCGCTCTGCCGCGCCGAAAAATCGAGCAGGTCGTCGACCAGCTGGAAGGCGATCCCCAGATCACGGCCAAACCGATCGAGCGCCATTTCCTCCTCGTGCGGCCGTTCGGCAACGACCGCGCCGATGCGGCTCGCCGCCGCGAACAGCTCGGCGGTTTTTGCCCGGATCACCTCGAGGTAGGAGGTTTCCGTCGTCTGCAGGTTGTTTTGCGTCATCAGCTGCAGCACCTCTCCTTCGGCGATGATCGAGGAGGCGCGCGACAGGATCTGGAGGATATGCAGGGATCCGTCCTCCACCATCAGCTCGAAGGAGCGGCTGAACAAGAAATCCCCTACGAGGATCGCCGGCTGATTGCCCCACACGGCATTGGCGGTCTCACGACCCCGGCGCAGATCGCTCGCATCGACGACATCGTCGTGCAGCAGCGTCGCGGTATGAATAAATTCGACGGCTGCGGCGAGCGTGACGTGCCTAGTGCCGCGGTATCCGCAGAGCCGGGCGCAACCGAGGGTGAGCATCGGGCGCAGGCGCTTGCCACCGCTTGCGACTATGTGCCCGGCGAGCCGCGGAATCAGCGCCACCGGGCTCTGCATGCGATCTATGATCAGCCGATTGACATGCTCGAGGTCGCTTCCGAGAAGCCGGGACAGCGGGTCGAGAGACGGCTTGTGGACCGCCTCCTCCCGATCGACACCCGCCTCGAGCGCCACCCAATTCTCCTTCCTGTTCCCGTCAATGCCTGTCGATCGGCTTGACGCGTCTGAATGCGAGGCTGTTCGCCTGTCGTTTCTTCAATCGTTGCTCAAGGATTCCGGTATCGAAAGCCTGGTCCTCGACCACCACACAAGCCTGGTCGAGGGGAGCATCGGCGCCATTCCGCGGCGTCTGATGGTCGCGGAACGGGATTACCGTCGCGCGTGCTCGGTCCTCGCGGCGGCCGGCGAAGCCGCGCAATGAGCGAGCACCCGGCAGAGGAGCCCATTTTCACCGAGGACCGTCTGCTCGGCGGCCGCATTCGCCTGAAGCAGCCTGCGTTGGGCTATCGCGTCGCGATCGATCCGGTGTTCCTCGCCGCCGCGGTTCCGGCAGAACCGCATCAGCTGGTGCTCGACGTCGGTTGCGGGGCGGGCGCGGCGATGCTGTGCCTCGCCGCGCGCGTGCCGCATTCGCGCCTCGTCGGCCTCGAGATGCAGCGCGATCTCGTTCGCCTGGCTGGCGACAACATAATCTTGAACGGGCTCGAGGCCCGCGCCTCGGTGATGATCGGCGATCTGCTGCATCCGCCGCCGCGCCTCTCCCCGGGAGCATTCGACCACGTTATGGCTAACCCGCCATTCCATCGGCGCGGTGATGCCGAGCCCGCCGCCGCATCCGGAAAATCGGCCGCAACGATAGAGGGAGACGCCGATCTCGCCGGATGGGTGCGTTTTTCGCTCGCAATGGTCCGCTCGAAAGGCACGGTGACGTTCATTCACCGCGCCGACCGTATCGACGCACTGCTCGGCCAAATCGCCGGGCGGGCAGGCGAAGTCGTGGTTTTCCCGTTATGGCCGGGCGAGGGCAAAGCGGCGAGCCGCATTCTGGTTCGCGCGCGCAAGCAGGTCTCGACCCCAGCGCGGCTTGCCCCGGGCTTGGTATTACATGGTGACCAGGGCCGATTCTCGGCCGGCGCGGAAGGCGTGCTGCGCGAGGGTCGAGGGCTCGAACTCTGATCCGGTGGTTGCAGCTCATTGGAATCCCCATTTGGGATCGCATGAACCTTCGCGACCAGCTCAACCTGGAGCGTCTGTGGCGCCGCCGGCCGGTGGTCTCGGTCCTGCGTTTCGAGGGGGTCATCATGCCGCGGCAGCGGCGCGGCGGCTTGTCGCTGGCGAGCCATGCCGCAGCGATCGAAAGGGCGTTCCGCGCTTCCGGGCTCGTCGCGGTCGCCATTGTCGTTAACTCGCCGGGTGGCTCGCCGGTTCAATCGGCGCTGCTGTATCGCCGGATCCGGCTGCTCGCTGACCAGAAGCAGGTCCCGGTTATCGCTTTCGCAGAGGATGTGGCGGCATCGGGAGGCTATTGGCTTGCGCTCGCCGGTGATGAGATCTTTACCGAGGAGACGTCTCTGATCGGCTCGATCGGCGTGATTAGCGCCGGGTTCGGCTTTTATCAATTGCTCGGGCGGCTCGGGATCGAAAGGCGCTTGCACACCGCCGGGGAGCGGAAATCATTGCTCGACCCGTTTCTGCCGGAAGAACCGTCGGACGTCGCCCGGCTGACGGAATTGCAGCAGGACATCCACCGCTCCTTCAAGGACCACGTGCGGCGCCGGCGCGCCGGCAAGATCGACGAGGCCGACGAGAGCCTGTTCACCGGCGACGTCTTGACCGGCCGCATGGCGATGGAGCGCGGCTTGGTCGACGGGATCGGCGAACTGCGCACCGTCATGCGGACCCGGTACGGCGACAAGGTCAGGCTGCGGCCGATTCCTGCCGACAGGCGCCGCTTGCCGTTCCTGAGCCGCCTGCCGTTCGTCCGCCGCGAACCCGTCTGGCTGGTTGCCGAACTCGTCGACTGGTTGGAGACGCGCCTCTTGTGGGCGAGGTTCGGGTTGTGACAGCGACCCTCACCCACCAACCTTTTCAGGCTTGGTTCCCGCTGTTCCGCACTGCGGGAGAGGGGACCGAGCGTAGCGAGGCGGGTGAGGGTTGCCGCTTCTCGAACCTCCTTTCGGGCTGCCAATAACCTCGCGCATGTTTGCATTTCCGAAGCTCGTTGTGCTCATTCTGGTCATTGCCGCGGTGTGGATAGGATACCGCTGGCTGAACGGGCCGCCGCGCGAGCTGCCGCGCCGCCGGCCGGCACCCCCGCGTCCGTCGCTCCACGCCGAAGATCTCGCGCAGTGCGGGGTTTGCGGCGCCTATGTTGCCGCCGCGGCGCCCGGCTGCGGCAGACCCGATTGCCCGCGGCCGCGGTGATCCGAGAGCGAGCCGAGGGCAGGTCTTGAGCTTCCAATCGTTGATTCTCGATTTGCAGAACTTCTGGGCGAAGCAGGGATGCGTGGTCCTGCAGCCCTACGATGTCGAGGTCGGGGCGGGCACGTTCCATCCGGCGACCGCGCTGCGGGCGCTCGGACCCGAACCCTGGCGCGCCGCCTATGTTCAACCCTCGCGCCGGCCGACCGACGGCCGTTATGGCGAGAATCCCAACCGGCTGCAGCACTATTACCAGCTCCAGGTGATCCTGAAGCCGGCGCCGGCGGACAGCCAGGACCTTTATCTCGCGAGCCTGGCGGCGATCGGCATCGATTTCCGCCTGCACGACATCCGCTTTGTCGAGGATGACTGGGAGAGCCCGACCTTGGGCGCCTGGGGGCTCGGCTGGGAGGTTTGGCTCGACGGCATGGAGGTCAGCCAGTTTACCTATTTCCAGCAGGTCGGCGGGATCGAATGCGACCCGGTCTCCACCGAGCTGACCTACGGGCTCGAGCGGCTGGCGATGTATGTGCAGGGCGTCGAGAGCGTCTTCGACCTCGACTACAACGGAGCCGGCATCACTTACGGCCAGGTCTTCAGGCGCGCCGAACGAGAGTTCTCCGCGTACAATTTCGAGTTTGCCGACACCGCCCGTCTCGTCGCTCATTTCGCCGATGCCGAGGAGGAAAGCCGCCGGCTCGCCGTCCGCGGCTTGGCGCTCCCCGCCTACGACCAATGCCTGAAGGCGAGCCACCTCTTCAATCTGCTCGACGCCCGAGGGGCAATCAGCGTGACCGAACGCGCCGCCTACATCCTGCGAGTCAGGGCGCTGGCCCAGGCATGCTGCGAGACGTGGCTGGCGCGGTCTAATGACTGAACCCTGCTCACCGATTCCCCGGAGTGCCGAAGGCGAGTTGCTCCTGGAGCTGTTGTCGGAGGAAATCCCGGCGGGAATGCAGCGCCGCGCGATCGCCGAGCTCACCGGGCTGTTGCGCGACAAGCTCGATGCTGCACAGCTCCCAGCGGCTGAGATGCGCGGGTATGTAACGCCGCG
>VAZT01000112.1 GCA_005884825.1 Alphaproteobacteria bacterium | reverse complement strand
CGCCGAGCGCAATGACCGGGTTCCCAGATTGTCGGCAAGCCCGCCATCGAGAAAATAGAGGTAACCGATTCGTCGATAGGGGTTGGGACCGTGCCGCAGATCGTTGGAATAGCGCGCGTCCTTGTATTCCGCGAGGTTCAGATAGGGCGTGTACGGGTTTGGCGGATATGGCGGCAGCGATAGATCGACCCGAATCCATTCGCCGTTGCGCAATTTGCCCTGGCAGCTATTGGAATAGTCCTGAAAGGCGACCGGGGTCAGCAAGATCGGAAACGCAGCGGAAGCCGAGACCGCGGTGGCGATCGGCAACAAATCGTGTTTCGAGCAGACGTCGTCGAACCGACGCGGCACCATCGCAAACGTCTCGCCGCCCGCCATGTCGGTTGCGTTCAACACGACGTAGGGTTTACCCGGCTGATTCAATGCGGCAAGCGAGGCGTCATGATAAAGTTGCGCGTTGAACAGCGCCTCCTCGGCCTCGATGCGGGTGATCCGGCCAGTGACGAGGCCCAACCAGGTAATCGGGTTGACGGCGTCGAGTTCGAGTGTCGCCATATTGTCTTTGGTCAGAAAATCGTTTCGCAATCCATCGAGATCGCCGTCCCAATGGCCCGGTCCGCGTCGCAATCCGAACCACGCGGCAGTAACGCTGCCGCCCGATACCGACGAAATCAATTTCACGTCCTCGGTCAGCACGTGCGGGCCGTCGGACGCGGCGTAGCTGGTTTGCGACAGCTCGCGCAGGACGGATTCGGCGAGAGCCGCGGCGCGCGATCCGCCGCCCGAGAAAGTCATCAATATCACCGGACGGTCGGGGCTCGCCGGCTCGATCGTGCGCAAATCAGGATTGCCGTCGCCCGCCTGCAATGGCGTGTTCTCGATATGCATGCCGGCGCATCCGCCGGCCAGCAATATGCAGAGCACCACCCAAAATCGCCCGCGCGTCATACTTTATACCGAGGTGAATGTGATGGTGAGCGGATGACCCACCGTAGTGCCGCTGACGACGCCATACCAGTAGGGCGGCGTATAGCCCGAGCCGGACAGTGAAATCACGTAATAATTCGGCTGGACCGCGAGCTCGGTCTCGGTCTGGCCAATGACATTGCCGCTGGCGATCACGTCGCGAATGTCGTTCCGATCGAACGTGACGCGAATGTATTCCATCGTGCTTCCCCCTTCGGTTGGCCGATGTTAACTAGATCCGATCCCAATCGAAATCCCGACGTGATCTGCCACTCAATGCATCCGCGGATGGACGCAAGCCGCGGCCCGGCGTAAGGTCGGCACATGGTCCGGCCGGACGGTCTGGCGCCTTATGCCTCGAAACCGGAGGAGTCACGCGGGCGGCTCTATCCGGAGCCCGAACATCCAACGCGGTCCGCGTTTCAGCGGGACCGGGACCGCATCGTCCACTCGACCGCGTTTCGCAGGCTGACCCATAAGACGCAGGTCTTTGTCTATCACGAGGGCGATCACTACCGCACGCGGCTGACCCACAGCCTCGAAGTGGCGCAGATCGCGCGAACGATCAGCCGCGCGCTCGGTCTTGATGAAGACCTCGCCGAGACTCTGGCGCTCGCTCACGACCTCGGCCACACGCCGTTTGGCCATGCCGGTGAGGAGGCGCTCAATGCCGAGATGGCGCGGTTCGGCGGTTTTTCGCACAACGAACAGACTTTGCGGATCCTGACCCGCCTCGAACGGCGCTATGCCGAATTCGACGGCCTCAACCTGACGTGGGAATCGCTGGAAGGCACCGTCAAGCACAATGGACCCCTGCGGGGCGCCGGCATCGAGCGCCCGGTGCCGCCGACGATCGCCGAATACGACAGCTGTCACCCGCTGGCGCTGGAGACGTTCCCGAGCGCCGAGGCGCAGGTCGCCGCGCTTGCCGACGACATAGCCTACAACAACCATGATATCGATGACGGATTGCGAGCCGGGTTGTTCGCGGTAGCCGACCTCGCTGGTGTGCCGCTCGTTGGTCCGGTCTTTCAGGGGGTTGCGTCGCGCTATCCGGGGCTCGAGGAACCGCGCCTGATCCACGAGTCGATCCGCCGGTTGATCGATCGGATGGTCGGGGATCTGATCGGCGAGACACGCCGTCGGCTCGCCGACAGCGCGATCGGATCGGTCGACGAGGTGAGGGCGCTAAACGCGCCGATCGTTGACTTCTCCGAAGAGATGCTGCGCAACGATCGGGCACTCAAAGAATTTTTGTTCGAGCGGATGTATCGCCATCACCGGGTCAAACGCATGAGCTCGAAGGCGCACAGCGTGGTCCACGACCTGTTCGCGCTTTACCTCGCCGAACCGGAACGCTTGCCGCGGGAATGGAAAGAGCTGGCTGCCGGCCCGGACGAACCCCGAACCGCGCGCGTCGCGGCCGACTACCTCGCCGGGATGACCGACCGTTTCGCGCTCGACGAGCATCATCGCTTGTTCGAGACCCACGCCCAGACATGAACGTCCCTTTTTCGTCTGTAAGGCCGCGTATGATGATCGGGGTTGACCAACGGCCTCCCAGTTCAAATTTGAATGCAGTTTTGGCGCACCGACTACATCCCAGGGAACCTGAGACCGTCATCGCCGGATCGGTTCCGGCCATTTACTTGCCCGATAAGGTTTCGTCGGGTCCGGACAAGGCCATGGATCGCCGGGCGAAACCCGGTAATGACAAGGCTCTCTTGAGCTTTTTCCCAAAACTAACGCCGCCCTCATCATCTAAGCAAGCACGAGCGGTGCGCCGATCATCCGCGGTTCACTCGCTGTTATGACCAACATTTTCGCCGACTTTCGCCGGCTCGTAGTGGCCGCGCTCAATGAGCTCGTGGGCAAGGGGGAATTTCCGCGTGGGCTTGATCTAAGTCGTGTCGCGGTTGAGCTCCCGCGGGATCCCGTCCACGGCGATCTGTCGACCAATGCGGCAATGGTGCTCGCCGGGGCGGTCAAAGAAAACCCGATGGCTCTCGCGGAGCGGATCGCCGCCGCTCTTGCCGGACGAGAGCTCGTGACCGGGGATTATCGCGGCTGCGGGTTCACGGTTATCTCGGTGAGGCCGGGTTTCATCAATATCAGGCTGGCGCCCGAGGTCTGGCACGCGCAGCTCCGCGCCATCTTGCGTGCCGGCACGGCCTTCGGCGATTCGGCGATCGGTGGCGGCGAACGCATCAATGTCGAGTTCGTGTCGGCTAATCCGACGGGCCCGATGCATGTCGGCCACGGTCGCGGGGCGGTTGTCGGGGATGCGCTGGCCGGGCTCCTGGCAAAGGCCGGGTTCAGCGTGCAGCGCGAGTATTACATCAACGACGCCGGCGCGCAGGTGGACGTGCTCGCACAGTCGACCTACCTCCGGTACCGCGAGGCTCTGGGCGAAGCGATCGGACCCATTCCCGAGGGCTTGTATCCGGGCGAATACCTGGTGGAAGCCGGCCGGGCGCTGGCCGAGCGCGACGGACGCAAATGGCTCGCGCGGGCCGAGGCCGAATGGCTGGCGCCCATTCGCGATTTTGCCGCGGAAGAGATGATGCGGCTGATCCGCGCCGACCTGGCCTTGCTCGGCGTCAATCACGATCTGTTCGTCTCAGAGCGCAGCCTGACCGAGCGCGGGGCGATCGACGACTGTGTTCGGGTTCTCGCCGACCGCGGGCTCGTCTATACCGGAGTGCTGGAACCGCCGAAGGGCAAGCTGCCGGACGACTGGGAGCCTCGCCCGCAGACACTGTTCCGGGCTACCTCCTTTGGCGACGAAGTCGATCGGCCGCTCAGGAAATCGGACGGCTCGTGGACGTATTTCGCGGCCGATATCGCCTATCACCGTGACAAGGTGCAACGCGGCTTCGACAAGATGATCGATGTCTGGGGGGCCGATCATGGCGGCTACGTGAAGCGTCTGCAGGCGGCGATCCAAGCGTTGACCAACAGCGCCGCTACGCTGGACGTCAAAATCTGTCAGCTGGTGAATTTATTCGATAAAGGCGCGCCGGTTCGGATGTCGAAGCGCGCCGGAACCTTCGTCACATTGCGCGAAGCAACCCGGTCTTCTACGTGCAATACGCGCACGCCCGCGCCGCCTCCGTCATGCGCCACGCCGCCGCAGAATTTCCGGACGACGATTTGTCTGACGCCGGCCTCGGCGAGGCGCCGCTGGACCGGCTTTCAGATCCCTCCGAGATAGCCCTGATTCGTCAGCTCGCCGGGTGGCCACGGCTGGTCGAGGCTGCAGCCGAGGCTCACGAGCCGCACCGCATCGCCTTTTATCTCCAGGAAGTCGCCGCGGAGTTCCATATGCTGTGGAACAAGGGCAAGGACGAGGCGACTTTGCGGTTTATCCTAGCGTCCGATGCGGAGTTGACCCGCGCGCGTCTGGCTCTGGTCCGCGGCGTCGCGCTGGTCATCGCTTCGGGGCTCGCCGTGTTCGGGGTCCGACCGGCGCAGGAGATGTGATCATGTCGTACCAACTCGGATCGGTGGATTCGGACGGGCCAGCCGACCTCTACGCCGGCCCGCGTGAGCATGAGGCGCGGCCGCGCTTTCACGGGCTGATCGCAAGCCTGGTCGCGTTTGGAGTCATCGCGGTGTTTGCCGGCGGTCTATGGTTCGCGTACCAGCAAGGATTACGGCACGGGGTCGGTAGCACGGGAGCGGCGGATGTCCCGCTCATCCGCGCCGACGAGCGACCGACAAAGGTCAAGCCGGAAAATCCGGGCGGCATGGAAGTCCCGGACCGCGATAAGCTGATCTACACCCAGAAGCGCGCCACGGTGGAGCACCTGCTGCCGCCCCCGGAGAAGCCGATGCCGCGGCCCACGGCAACTTCCGCCGCCGCTCCATCCGCTTCACCCCAGCTTCCGCCGACGATCGCGGCAGCGGGTCCCGCGAACTCGGCGCCGCAGGCCCAGTCGCAGCAGCCCGCCGGTAAATCGCCTGCCAAGGCCGGGTCCGCTGCCGCTCAAAAGGCAGACGGCGCTCGGATACGGCTCGCTTCGGTGCGCAGCGAGGAGGCTGCGCATCAGGAATGGGACCGCATCAGACGCGCCAATCCAGACCTGCTCGGAAGTGTGTCGGCGGCACCGGTTCGTGCCGATATGGGCGAAAAGGGCGTGTTTTACCGAGTCGAGACTGCCCCGATCGCCGATGCCGACCGGGTCTGCGGAGAGCTGAAGCGGCGCAACATCGGGTGCATAATTGCCCGATAGCGCCCCGCTCGCGGTTGTCTTGGGCTGCTCCGGCGAGCGTCTTACCGCTTCAGAACGGAATTTCTTCGCCGCCGCCGATCCGGTCGGCTTCATTTTGTTCCGCCGCAACTGCAGCTCGCCCGGTCAGGTGCGTGATTTGGTCGGCTCGCTGCGCGGCTGCATCGGCCGCGACGACGCGCCGGTTCTGATCGACCAGGAAGGCGGCCGGGTGGCGCGGTTGCGTCCGCCGCACTGGCGCCGCTACCCATCGGCCGCGTGTCTCGCCTCGCTGCCGGACCCGGCGGCGGAGATGGCGGCCCGCCTCGGCGCCCGTTTGATCGCCGATGATTTGGCGCGGCTCGACATCACCGTTGATTGCCTGCCGGTCCTGGATAGCCCGGCAGTCGGGGCGGATCCGGTGATCGGCGACCGAGCCTACGGGAGCGATCCGGAACGGGTCGCGATTCTTGCAGGCGCCGTCTGTGCGGGGTTGCTCGACGGCGCCGTCCTGCCTGTCCTTAAACACATGCCCGGCCATGGCCGCGCCCGCGTCGACAGCCATTACGCCTGCCCGCGGGCCGAGACCGCCTTCGACGAATTGGCGCGCACGGATTTTGCGCCATTCCGCGCTCTTGCCGCGATGCCCTGGGCGATGACCGCGCACATCATCTATACGGCCATTGATCCAACGGCGCCGGCGACACTGTCTTCACGCGTGGTCACCGAGGTCATTCGCGGCGAGATCGGGTTCGACGGCGTTCTGATCTCTGACGATCTGTCGATGCGGGCGCTCGGCGGCGGGCTCGGGGAGCGGACCCGGCAGGCGCTCGCCGCCGGCTGCGATCTGGCCCTGCATTGCAATGGAGACCCCGGCGAGATGGAGGAAGTTGTTGCGGCAGCCCGGCCGATTTCGCAGCTGACCGCGGCCCGGCTCGGCCGCGGCGAAGCGATGCGTTGCGGTTCCCCCCCGAACGGTTTCGATCGAAAAGAAGTCGAAGCCCGATTCGACGAGCTCCTTGCGGGCGCCGGCATTTCGGACGCTGCGGAGCAGTGAACCCGGCGGGCGGCATGGCCGCAATGCTTTATCAGGCGAGCACCTGGGTTCTGCCGGTTGTCTTTGCCGTGACCTTTCACGAGGCGGCGCACGGCTTCGTCGCCTACCGATTCGGCGACGACACCGCCCAGCGGGCGGGCCGCGTCACGTTCAATCCGTTCAAGCACGTCGACACGTTCGGCACGATCATCCTGCCGGCAATGCTGATCCTGCTGCGCTCGCCGTTCCTGTTCGGTTATGCCAAACCGGTGCCGGTCAATTTCCGGCGGCTCGACCGGCCGCGGCGCGACATGGTGTGGGTCGCTCTCGCCGGACCCGGCACCAACGTGCTGCTCGCCATCGCCTCGTCGCTGTTGTTTTACGGAGTCGGCTTGATGCCGCTGAGCCCGGCCGAGTGGCTGGGGGAAAATCTGGTGCACTCGATACAGATCAACGCGGTCCTGTGCGTATTCAATATGCTCCCTTTGCCGCCGCTGGACGGCGGAAGGGTGGCGGTCGGGCTGCTGCCGGATGCTCTGGCACTCCCGCTGGCTCGACTCGAGCGTTACGGAATGTTAATCCTGCTGCTGTTCTTGTTCGTGATTCCCTATGTCGGCGAGCAGACGGGTCATAACCTCAATATTCTGGCTTGGCTGATCGGCGTGCCGACGGAGGCGCTGATCCGCTTGATACTGGCGATCACCGGGCAAGGAGAATGACCGAAGCCACCCCGCACCCTCCCGCGCCGCGGGTCCCGCCCTCGCGCTCGGAGCAGTTGGTGCTAGAGCTCGACGGGTATGAGGGGCCGATCGATTTGCTGCTCACGTTGGCCCGCGAGCAGAAGGTCGACCTCGGCAAGATCTCGATCCTGGCGCTGGCCGACCAATATCTCGCTTTCATCGCGAGACAACGCTCGCTCAGCCTCGAGATTGCCGCCGACTACCTGGTCATGGCGGCTTGGCTCGCCTACCTGAAATCGCGCCTGCTGCTGCCGCAGCCTCCACAGGACGAGGAGCCGAGCGGGATTGAGCTCGCCGCGCAACTGGAGCACCGCCTCCGCTTGCTCGAGGCGATGCAGATTGCCGGAGGGCGGCTCATGGCGCGCCCGCGGACCGGGCAGGATGTGTTCTTGCGCGGTGCGCCCGAGGGGCTCGCGGTGGTTCCGGTCCCGGTCTACGAGCTCGCTCTGTACGAACTTCTGCGCGCCTACGGCGACGGACGCCGCCGAACCGAAGCCGCGGTGCTGACGATCGAGCCGGCCGAATTCTATTCGATGGATGATGCACTGAGCCGGTTGGCGCGCTTCATCGGCCGGGTGCCGAATTGGCGCGAGCTGGCGAGCTTCTTGCCGAGAGAGCTGCGCGGCGAGCTGTTTCGCCGCTCGGCGCTCGCCGCGACTTTCGCCGCCACCCTCGAGCTGGCGCGCCGCGGCCGCGTCGAACTCCGTCAGGACCGGTCTTTTGGGCCGATCTACCTTCGCAGCTTCGCCCCGGCCGCTGCACAAGGTCTGGGGGCGGCTGCGTGAGCGGGCGGGCGGAGCAGTTGCGTCTCGTCGAGGCGCTCCTGTTCGCGGTCGCCGAACCGATTGGCCAGGAGGCTCTGGCGCGGCATCTCGACGAAGCGGCCGATATCGCGGGGCTGCTGCGCGAGCTGGCCGAGAGCTACGCCGGACGCGGTGTCAACCTCGTTCGGCTGGCCGGCGGGTGGACGTTTCGCACCGCGCCTGACCTCGCCGACAAATTACGGGTCGAGCGGCCGGTCGCCCGCAAGCTGTCGCGGGCTGCGGTCGAGACGCTTGCGGTCATCGCCTATCACCAGCCGGTGACGCGCGCGGAAATCGAACAGATCCGGGGGGTCGCTCTCGGCAAGGGAACGATCGATACATTGATGGAGGCCGGCTGGGTCCGCCCCAAGGGGCGGCGCGCCGGCCCCGGCCGGCCGCTCCTCTGGGTGACGACGCCGGGTTTTCTCGTCCATTTTGGGCTCGACAGTCTGAACGAACTGCCCGGTCTCGACGAGTTGCGGGCCGCCGGTCTGCTCGAACTGACCCCATTCATCCTGCCCGAACAGGCGGGCGAGAAAGACGCCGAGCCGGAAGTCCGTATCGAGCCGTAAGCTGCCAGGGTGGTGCGCGGGCCGAGGTTGCCCATATGACAGCCATCTGACATCATCACGCCCCATGCGCATGTTGCCGATACCTGACCAGGAGCCCGCGAGGCCGCGCCGCGATGTTTCTTGACTTCGGCATGTCGGAGCTGCTGCTGATCGGGGTTGTGGCGCTTGTGTTCATCGGACCGAAGGATCTGCCAAAGGCTCTGCGCGTCGCCGGTTTTTGGGTCAGAAAGGCCCGCACCTTGTCGCGCGAGTTTCAGACCAGCGTCGAGCAGATGATCCGCGAGGCAGAACTGGACGAAATGCGGCAGGAGCTGAAGAAAGCCACCGAGATCGATCTCGAAAAGCAGTTTCACGAGACAATCGATCCAACCGGCAGCCTTGCCGAGAGCCTGAAGCCGCCGGAGCTGCCGAACTTCTCCGCTGCTGACCTCTCGGCGGCGCCGGCTCCCAAAGCTCAGCCGCAGCCCGCCGCAGAAACGCCGCAGACCGAGGCGGCCGAGCCGGCGGTGCCAGCCATCGCGCCGCCACATGACGCCAGTCAGTACACCGTGCCGCTAAAGCAATGAGGGTCGCTTCGAGTTAGCGTCACTCAATGACGATGTCGGTGCATGTTTAGCGCCCTTTAGGGAACGGTTGTGGACGACGACAAGGAAGCCGAGCTCGAAGAAGGCAGGATGCCGCTCCTCGATCACTTGATCGAGCTGCGCAACCGGCTGATGTGGGCCATCGGTGCGGTCCTCGTCGCCTTTCTGATCTGCTATCAGTTCAAGGAGCGCATCTATGGCTTTCTGGTGCACCCGCTGGCGGTCATTTTCGAGGGCCAGACCGGGCGGCATCTGATCTACACCGGCCTGACCGAGGCCTTTTTCACTTACGTCAAGGTGTCGTTCTGGGCTGGCATCTGCCTCGCTTTCCCGATTGTCGCCAGCCAGATCTGGAAATTCGTTGCGCCCGGCCTCTACAAGAACGAGCGTCGCGCCTTCTACCCCTATCTCTTCGCCACGCCGGTCTTGTTCGCGATGGGCGCGTCGCTCGCCTACTTTGTCGTGATCCCGGTTGCCTGGCGCTTCTTCGTCAGCTTCGAGACGCCGGCCGGCACCGACGGCGGCCTTCCGATTGTCCTCGAGGCAAAGGTCAACGAATACCTGTCGTTGGTCATGACCCTGCTCTTCGCGTTTGGCGTCGCCTTTCAGCTGCCGGTGTTGCTTACGCTGATGGCACGGGTGGGCCTGGTTACTTCGGCCGGGCTCGCATCCAAACGACGCTATGCCATTGTCATCATGTTCGTCGTTGCCGCGGTATTGACGCCGCCGGATATCATCAGCCAGACGAGCCTCGCGATACCTTTGATCATCTTGTATGAGGCTTCGATCATCTCGTGCCGGATGGTGGAGAAGGCGCGCGCCCGGCGTGAGGCCGAAGAGGAAGCCGAGCTCACCGGCAAGGGGAAGCCTGCCGCTGGGACTTGACGGGGCGCGAGCCGGATGGACGCGCCCACGCCGGCCCTCTATATCCCATTGTGCTATGCACGATCTCAGATGGATCCGTGACAACCCGACGGAATTCGACCGAGGCTTGACGCGGCGCGGCTTGCCGCGCTGCACCGAGGAGATCCTGACGCTCGACCGGTTGTGGCGCGCCGCCGAGACTCGTTCCCAGGAAGCGCAGGCGAGGCGCAACCGCGTCGCCCGAGAGATCGGCGCCGCCAAGAAGCGCGGCGAGGACATAGCCGCGTTGCTGCGACAGACGGGCGAGGACAGGGACGTCGAAGCCCAAGCCGGTGCCGAGGCGGCCCGGCTGCGCGCCCAAATCGAGGAGATCCTCGCCGGCCTCCCGAACCTTCCCGCCGAAGAGGTGCCGGACGGGCCGGACGAGACGGCAAATCGGGTGCTGCGCCACCATGGCGAGCCGCCGCGTTTCGATTTTGAACCGTTGTCCCACGAGGCAATCGGCGAGCGGCTCGGTATGATGGATTTTGCGCGCGCCGGGAAGTTGTCCGGGTCCCGATTCGTCCTTCTGCGCGGCGCGCTCGCTCGGCTCGAACGGGCGCTCGGCCAGTTCATGCTCGATCTCCATACGACCGAATTCGGATACACCGAGGTTTCGCCCCCTCTGTTGGTCCGCGATGAAGCGGCGTTCGGGGTCGGCCAGCTCCCGAAATTCACCGAGGAGATGTTCCGAACCACGGATGGCTATTGGTTGATCCCGACCGCCGAGGTGCCGCTGACCAACCTCGTTGCGGGCGAAATCCTCGACGAGAGCGCGCTGCCGCTGCGCTATACCGCCTGGACCCCCTGCTTTCGTTCGGAGGCGGGCGCGGCGGGCAAGGACACCCGCGGCATGATCCGCCAGCATCAGTTTGAAAAAGTGGAGCTGGTCTCGGTCGTTCGACCGGACGATTCCGCGGCCGAGCACGAACGGATGACCGCGTGCGCCGAGGAAGTGCTGAAGCGCCTCGGTCTCGCCTACCGGGTGGTGCTGTTGTCGACCGGCGACATGGGATTTGCGTCGCAAAAAACCTACGACATCGAAGTCTGGCTGCCGGGGCAAGGCATCTATCGCGAGATTTCCAGCTGCTCGAATTGCGGCTCGTTTCAGGCGTTGCGGATGAGGGCGCGCTATCGCCCCGCCGAGGGAAGGGGGACGTCTCCGGTTCACACCCTCAACGGCTCTGGTCTCGCGATTGGGCGCACCCTCATCGCGATCCTCGAGAACTTCCAACGGCACAACGGCACCGTGGCGCTCCCACCGGTGTTGCAGCCCTATATGGGAGGCCTGGAGGTCATCGAACCCGATGGCTGACGGGCGCATCGAACTCGCCAAGGCGCGCATTCTCGTCACCAACGACGACGGCGTCGGGTCGCCCGGGATCAAACTATTGGAGGAGATCGCGCGCGATCTCTCGCCGGATGTCTGGGTTGTCGCGCCCGAGCAGGAACAGAGCGCCTCCAGCCACTCGCTGACGACAAGGCGGCCGTTGCGCATGTCGGAGTTGGCGGAGCGGCGCTATGCCGTGGACGGGACGCCAACAGATTGCGTGATGTTGGCAATCAAGCACCTGTTGCGCGAGCACCGCCCGGACCTCGTCCTTTCCGGGGTGAATGGGGGCGGCAACGTCGGGGAGGATCTGACCTATTCGGGGACCGTCGCCGCGGCAATGGAAGCGACGTTGCTCGACATCCCGGCGATCGCGCTGAGCCAGCATTTTATCGACGGCGAGGCGATACCCTGGGACACCGCCGCGCGTTTCGCACCCGAGGTGATCCGGCGGTTGACCCGGCTGCCCTGGCCGGAGCACACGTTGATGAATATCAATTTCCCGGCCGCCGCTCCCGACGACGTCCGCGGCATCGCGGTCACCAGCCAAGGCAAGCGGGCGATCGCCTCCAATCTAAGTGAGCGCCTCGATCCTCGCGGCAGGCCCTATTATTGGATCGGCCCGGTCCGCGAGGACGGGTTTGCCGAACCCGGCACCGATTTGGCTGCGATCCAGGAGCAGCAGGTTTCCGTCACCCCGATCTACCTCAACCTGACCAACATTCCCGTGCTCGCCTCGCTGAAAAAGGTCTTCGGGTGACGCCTGGCCGGGCCGGCCCGGGCGAGCCGGGCTTGATCCAGAAAAAACTGCGTCTCCTGATGGAGTTGCGCCGCGCCGGGATCGGCGACACGCGGGTGCTCGGCGCCATCGAAAAGACCCCGCGGGAGAAATTCGTGCCCGCCTCGTTCGAGGACCAAGCCTATGAGAACATGGCCCTGCCGATCGGCAATGCGCAGACGGTGAGCCAGCCCTATGTCGTGGCGCTGATGACCGAGAAGCTCGAGCTCGGAGCACGCCAGAATGTCCTCGAGATCGGAACGGGTTCCGGTTATCAGACCGCGGTCTTGGCCGCGCTCTGCCGCCGGGTCTTTACCATCGAGCGTCACCGCGAACTGTTGCGCGACGCCGCGCGACGGTTTGAAGAGCTGCGCCTGCGAAATATCGTGTGCCGATTCGGCGACGGCACAAAAGGCTGGCCCGAGCAGGCGCCATATGAGCGGGTGCTCGTGACTGCGGCGGCTCCGGAAATCCCGGCGTCCCTGGTCGATGCGCTCGCTCCCGGCGGCATCCTGGTCGTGCCGGTCGGCGAGGATCACCGCGACCAGCAGCTGATGCGAATCCGCCGCGACGGCGACCGCTTTTTGACCGAGGATCTTGGTCTCGTTCGGTTCGTCCCGCTCGTCGCGGGACTGCCGCGCCGGCAAGCGGACCAGAACTTGACATGATTCTGCCTTCGCGTACCAAAATAGCGGAGGTTCTTGCGCGTCGGGGGAAGATGACAATTCGGATTGTCGCGCGGCGCGGTTTTGGGTCCGCGCTTTGGCTTTTGGTGCTGGGGTGCGCTCTTGCGGCTTGCGCACCGCGGGTAGAGGGGCCGGCGCCGGTGGTCGGCGGCGCCGCGCCGGTTGAACGTGGCCCGCAGACGATCACGGTCCAGCGTGGGCAGACCTTGTCCGAAATCGCCCACAGCTACCATGTCCCGATGCGGGTGATTGCCGAGGCAAACGGACTGTCGCCGCCCTATCACATACAGGTTGGGCGCACGCTGCTCATCCCAGGCGCCGGCCCGCCGCGCCTCGCTGCGGCACCGCCATTGGTCGCGGCTCTGCCTCCCGCACAGCGCCCGGAGGTTCTCCAGCCCACGACGCGGCCCGCTCTTCCACCAACGGCCGCCGCGGACAGTCCGCCGGCTGTGGCTGAGCCCGTGGCTCCGCCCGCCGCACTGCATGAGGCCGAACCAGCCTCCGAAGCATCGCCGCCCGCAGTTTCTGCGACGCCACCCCGAGCGGTCCCCGAGATCCCGGATTCGGGTCGAGCCGCGGCCGCCCCGGCTGGCAGCACCGGCGCGTTCCTGTGGCCCGTTCGCGGCCATATTCTCGCAAACTATGGTGCAAAACCGGACGGTACTCACAATGATGGCATCAACATCGCCGCGCCGCGCGGTGCGGCGGTGCAAGCCGTAGATGCCGGCGTCGTCGCCTATGCCGGGAACGAGCTGCGCGGGTATGGCAATCTCGTTCTCGTCAAACATGCCAATGGCTGGATCTCGGCCTACGCCCACTGCGATGCGATCCTCGTCAAGCGTGGTGAAAAGGTTGGGCGCGGTCAGGTGATTGCGCGGGTCGGCTCGACCGGCAATGTCAGCGAGCCGCAGCTGCATTTCGAACTTCGCCGCGGTCAACACGCCGTAGATCCGCGCGAATTTATGCCTCCGCTGCCGACCGCGGCGACAACGGATTCGCGGTCGAGCTGAGAATTCCGTCCTCTCCGCTGTCGACTGCCGCGTGATCCTCGAGAATGGATACGCCGTTCGCGTTCTCGCTGTCGCTGTAGTGAAATTATCAACCACTGGCATCTCGTTTTCCGCAGAAACGCTGGGCCACCGACGACCATAGAGAACAGCGCGGAAGCTGGCTGTTCCTTCGCTGTTTTCGCGGTTCTTGAGAGCGCAAAAAAGCGAAAAGCGGTTACTTGAAGGAACACGTTCAGCACGTTGTGTCGATGAAGGATCCGCGTATCTGACGGGACGCGATCATCGCCGGGAAGAACGCGGCGCGGGTTTTGCGCCCGATGCGGATCAACTTTAACCTGCGAAAGTGTGCGGTTGCCGACCGAAACGCATTTCTATGTCGGTGCATTCGAGCGCGCGGCCGAACTTCAGCCAACACGGCATGTATTCCCCGAGGAGC
>VAZT01000489.1 GCA_005884825.1 Alphaproteobacteria bacterium | reverse complement strand
AACATCTTCTTCGAAATGCCCCCTTTGCGGTCGACGCCGAGGCGGATCCGCTGGTGCAATGTCTCGTAGAGCCGCGGGACCGCGGTCATGATCGTCGGCCGCGCTTCGAGCATATTGGCGGCGAGCGTGTCGGCGCCTTCGGCGAAATAGATCTGCGCGCCGATCGAGATCGGGAACATTTCACCGGCAGTATGCTCGTAGGAGTGCGAGAGCGGCAGAAAGCTCAGGAACACCTCGTCCCCGAGCCCGAGTTGCTCGAGTACCCGATACGCACCGCGGCAGTTCGCGATGATGTTGCGATGGGTCGCCATGACGCCCTTGGGAATGCCGCCGGTTCCCGAGGTGTAGATCAGGCAGGCGGTATCATCCGGCTCGATCGCGCTGACGAATGCGGTGGTGTCATCCTCCTGCGCGGGGCTGCGGGCCAGCATCTCGTCCCATGACAAGAGGTCGACCGTGCTAGCCTGGCCCGCTGCCGGCTCGATCGCAATAACGCTGTGCACGGTGTCGACCTGGTTCGCCGCCGCGAGGACGCGGGCTGAGAGGGCTGGCTTCGAAACAAAGACCGCGCGTGCGCCGCTATTCGCAAGGACGTGCCTGTGATCCTCGACGGTATGGGTCACATAGGCCGGGACGGTAATCGCGCCGGCGGTCATGATCGCCAGATCGGCGATGATCCATTCCGGCCGATTTTCGCTGACAAGCCCGACCCGCTCGCCGCGGCGGATTCCGAGCGATCTGAGGCCGAGCGCCACCCGGCGGACGTCGCGCGCCGCGGCCGCCCAGTTGATGGACCGATAATGGCCGTCCCGCTTGGCCCACAGAAACGGCTTGTCGCCGAGGCGCTCCGCTTGCGCAAAAAACATCGCCGGCAGGCTGCGGCAGCTGTCGTAATCCATGCCTCCTCCTCTGTCCTCCCAATTGCATTTTTTACGTTTTTCAAGCGGCAGGCGGAATAGGCGGGTGGAGAAAGTGCAAGAGGCGCCGACGCAGCTGGAGAAACCGGCTTCGCATGAAAGAAGCAATCGAGCGCCGCTATACCAGTCCGGCGTAGCGAGCCCGCTCGGCGTAGAAATGGTTGCCCGAAGGCCGATGCACAGGGGCGACGTGACTGAGAAACTGTTCGGGCAATTGAGCCTGCACGTCTATTTCGGGCTCATCGTCGATGTGGCGTCTCAGCGGGTCGGGCATCCAATGTTCGATCCAATGGATATGGCCGCAGACGACACCATCGACGCCGCGTCGGGTTGCCTCGGTGGCCACGTCATCGGGGAACGAGCCGATGTACTGCATTGCGTTCTTGACCCGGTGCTTGAGATCGGCAGAGAGCGACCAATACTGGTATCCCAAGCGGCGCCGCATGATATTGAAATAGCGGTTGAGCCAAAGCACGGCCGTATATGCACTGTCCCCGAGCATCGCCAGCCAGGTTCAAGACGGCCCGTTTGCGGCACGCGGTTCGGATTTTCGCGAATAGGCCCAGATCTGTGCCGGAAGCAGATTGAGCCAGACACGGCAAATTTCCCGGCCGGCAATCCCTAGCGGTTCCATTTGCAAGGGCGACGAGAACGCGTTGGTCATCTGCAGAAAACGTCCGCCCGCTCCCAACAGCTCGAGACACGGTTTGACGATGGCTCGCTGTGCTTCCAGTGGAAACCACTTGATCGGGAGGCTGGAGACGGCAGATCGGTGACCGCAAGTTCTACACGCACTGGGGAAATTACCTCGCCACAAACGGCTATGCCGTGTTTGCGATCGAGTACCGGCTGATGAAGCCGGGTGTGAAGACTTGGCCCGGCGCGGTATACGACACCAAGGCGGCGGTGCAGTTCGTGCGCGCCGAAGCCGCCCGGTTCGGCCTCGATGCCGACCGGGTCGGGTTGATCGGCGATTCCGCGGGCGCGCAGCTCTCCGCCCTCGTGGCCCTCGCGGGCAACGAGCCGCTGTTCTCGGGCCAGCATCTCGGCGGCCGCCATGCCGAGGTCTCGGCCGAGGTCAAGGCAGTCGTCGGCTTTTACGGCGTCTACGATATGCTGGCGCAATGGGAGCACGACCAGATCACGCGGCCGCGCGACCAGATCACCGAGAAATTGCTCGGCGGTCCGCCAATGGTCAGCCGCAAGACTTATTTCGAGGCGTCGCCGCTCAGCTATGTCACCGTCGATAAGAACAGCACCCGTTTCCTGCTTGTTTACGGCCGGGAAGACGACATTG
>VAZT01000488.1 GCA_005884825.1 Alphaproteobacteria bacterium | reverse complement strand
CCCGACGCCGAGATCAACATAGGAGCGCACCTTGGCGAGATGCTGGCCGGTGACGAGCGGGCCCATCTCCGCCTCGGGGTCGGTGCCGGGTCCGACCTTCAGCGAGCGCACCCGCGGCACCAGTTTGTCCATCAGCCGGTCGCCGGCGCCGCCGACCGTGACCGCGACCGAGACGGCCATGCAGCGCTCGCCGGCCGAGCCGTAGGCGGCCCCCATCAGCGCGTCGGTCGCCTGGTCAAGGTCGGCGTCCGGCATCACGACCATATGGTTTTTGGCGCCGCCCAAGGCCTGCACGCGCTTACCGCTCTCGGCGGCGGTCCGGTAGATGTAATGGGCGATCGGCGTCGAGCCGACAAAGCTGACCGCGGCGACATCCGGGTGATGCAGCAGCGCGTCGACCGCTTCCTTGTCGCCATTGACGACGTTGAAGACACCCGGCGGCAGGCCGGCCTCGGTCAACAGTTGGGCGATACGGATGCCGGGGGAGGGGTCGCGCTCCGACGGCTTCAGCACAAAGGTGTTGCCGCAGGCAAGCGCCACCGGGAACATCCACATCGGCACCATCGCCGGGAAGTTGAACGGCGTGATGCCGGCGCAGACACCGAGCGGCTGGCGCAGCGACCAGCTGTCGAGGCGGCGTCGGAGAGGACCTTGCCGTGCTCCGCGGTGATGAGCCGAGCCACGGCGCCTGCTTCGCGGTCGAGCAATTCACGGAATTTGAAGAGGATGCGCGCGCGGGTCAGCGGCGGCGTCGCCGCCCAGGCCGGAAAAGCCGCAGCCGCGGCCCGCACCGCCCGGTCAACATCGCCGGCGCTCGCGAATGCGACGCGGCGGCTCCGTTCGCCGGTGGCCGGGTTATAAACGTCACCCCAGCGCTCGCTCGTTCCCTCGGCACGCTTGCCTTGGATATAATGGTGGATGTCGCTCATGCCGATGCACCCGCTCTGCGATATGTCTCAGGCCGGCATCATAGGCCCGCGGCGGCCTCTGCGGCAGCGGATTTTCGCTGGCTGACAAGTGACTTTTCTTTTCGGCAAGATCGCTTGGGCGGTGGTACAGCCGGGCAATCTTCTGCTGCTGTGCCTTCTGGCCGGCGTCATCTTCTTCCTGGCCTCGCGCGGCCGACGAGGCAGGATTCTGGTCGGCCTGGCCGCGCTTGGTTTCCTGTTGCTCGCCGTCGCGCCGATCGGGCCGGCGATGCTGCTGGTGCTAGAACAGCGGCTGCCCCGGCCGGCGGCGCTGCCGGAACGGATCGACGGCATCCTTGTGCTCGGGGGTGCGGTCGAACCGGCGCTGTCGCTTTCCTATGGCGAGACCGTGTTCAACAGCGCCGTGGCCCGCGTGCTCGCCGGGATAGCCCTGGCCCGGCGATACCCCGAAGCAAAGCTGGCGCTGATCGGCGGGGAAGGCGCGTTCGTCCCGGTGGGGTTGGCGGAGTCGCGCGCCACATTGGGCTTTGTGATCGAGCAGGGGATCGTTCCCGAGCGCGTCATCTTGGAGGAGCGCTCGCGCAGCACCCACGAAAACGCGGTCTACGCCAAAGAGCTGATTCGGCCGGCGCCCGGCACGGCCTGGATCTTAATCACCTCGGCCTATCATATGCCTCGCGCCGTCGCCGCGTTCGATGCGGTGGCGTGGCCGGTGGTCCCCTATCCGGTCGATTACAAGATCGATCCGCAGACGGGTCTGCGCGCGAATTTCAACCTTCTCGACGGGCTCGGCGCCACCACCCTCGCCGGCAAGGAGTGGGCCGGCCTTTTGGGCTATCGGCTGATGGGATGGGCGCGACAGCTGTTTCCCGCACCGGCCGAAGTCAAAGCCCGTTCAGCGCGCTGACAGCCGAGAATACACTCCACACGACGAGCAAGGTGACCCCGCTCCAATACACGAATCGGTACATCGCATTCCCCCTGAGCCCCGAGACGCACTTTCGACTAGTTGTACGTGTCGGGACTGCATCTCCTCCCCACTTTGGATGGGGTTCGGTTAGGTTCGAGTACCCAAAGGGCAGAATTTGGCAGGGTCCTCGTGTTCGATTTGGTCTTTCTCGGTACCGCCGCAGCGGTGCCTTCCGCCGAACGTGGCCTGCCGGCATTGCTCGTCGCCAAGGGCTCGAGCCGGTTTCTGATCGATTGCGGCGAAGGCACCCAACGCCAGCTGATGCGCGCCGGGCTTGGATTTCGCGGCTTGGCGCACGTGCTGTTGACGCACGCTCACCTCGATCATGTGCTCGGGTTGGCGGGCCTTCTCGCCACTCGCGATCTCTATCGGGTGGATGGGACGATCGAGATCGTCGGCAGCGACGAGACGCTGGCGTTCGTCCGGCGCTATCTCGCCGACACGCTCGGGCCGGAACGCGAGGGCGGGTACCGGCTGCGGGCGGCCTCGCCCGGGCCTGTTCTGGTGCGGCAGGGTTGGCGTCTCGACGCCTTTGCGGTGGCGCATCGCGGGACCGAGAGCCTTGGATATCGGTTTCAGGACGAGCCCCGGCGCCCACTTATATCCGAGCGCCTCGATGCGCTCGGCGTACCGGCCGGGCCGGAGCGCGCCATGCTCGCGCGAGGCCGCGCGGTCGCGCTGCCCGACGGCCGCAATATCGTGCCCGAAATGGTGCACGGCGTACCCGTCCCCGGCGCGGTGATCGCCATCGTCGGCGACACCGAGGAGATCGCCGGCCTCGTCGAGCCGGTGCGTGGCGCCGACGCGCTGGTGATCGAGGCAACATTCCTCGAACGGGACGCGGCGCTCGCCCGCGCGCGCGGGCATTTGACCGCCGCCGCCGCGGCGCGGCTGGCGCGCGACGCCGAGATCGGAGAATTGCTGCTCACCCACATATCGGGGCGGTATGCGCCGGAGGAAATCCTGACGGAAGCCGCCCGCCATTTTCCGAACGTCAGGGTCGTCGCCGATTTCGATCGTATCTCTGTCTCGGCGCGGATTAATGTCAGTTCTTGAGCATACCGCTCTTCAGGGCGGCGGTGTTGTATTCGACCATTCGGATGTAGGTCGAGGCCGGCCCGTTTGGCCGCGACAGGGCGTCGGAATAGAGTGGCGGGCCCCCTTGATGCCCTCGCGGCGGATCTGCCGGATCAATTCGGCGAGGGATTTCGCCGAGGGCTCGCTGTCGGTGCTGAGCCCTTCCGCCGCCAGAAACGTGACGCCATAGGCCTTGCCGTAATAGGCGAAGGCGTCATGGCTGGTGATCACCCGCCGCCTTTCGCCGGGGATCGCCCCCAACTCCGCGCGCACGTGCCGGTCCAACCCCTCGAGGTCGGCTTTATATTTTTGGAAGCGCTGGCGATAGGCGTCAGCATGCGCCGGGTCGATGGAGGCCAGGGCTCTGGCGATGTTGTCGGCATAAACGATACCGTTGCGCGGGTCCTGCCAGGCGTGCGGGTCGGGTACCGGCGAGGTTTCGCCAGGCTCGGTCGTCGTGATCGGCGCAACCCCGTCGGTGGCGGTCACGATGACCCCGCCAAACTGGGCAGACCGGGTCAGCCGGGTGAGCCAGCCTTCGAAGCCCAAGCCGTTGACGACGAAGAGCTGAGCCTTGGCAAGGAGCCGCGCCTGGTCCGGGTTCGGCTCGAAGAGATGCGCATCGGAGTCCGGGCCGATCAGGCTGGTAACGACCACCTCGCTGCCGCCGATCCGGCGCACGATGTCGTCGAGGATGCTGAAGGAAACGACGACGCGTACCGGCGGAGCAGATGCCGGGGCCCCCTGGCCGCACCAGGCGAGCATCAAACAGAGAGCAGCAAGGCAGCGGCTACTGTACGCGATCATGGTATGTCATGTCACCCTTCGGCCATGGCGAAGCGAGCAGCCTCATGACCGCGCCCGAACCGTCCTCGTTGATCCCGGTCACGCTGCTGACCGGCTTTCTCGGCAGCGGCAAGACGACGGTGCTCAATCACGTGCTGAAGCAGCCCGACATGACCGCCACGGCGGTCATCGTCAACGAGTTCGGCGAGATCGGCCTCGACCACCTGCTGGTCGAGCGGTCGAACGAGGATGTCGTCTTGCTCAACAGCGGGTGTCTGTGCTGCACCGTGCGCGGCGACATCGTCGACACCTTGACCAACCTGTTTGTCGACCGGGTCACGGGCAAAATCCCCTATTTCACCCGCGTCGCGATCGAAACCACCGGTCTCGCCGATCCGGCGCCGATCCTGCACACTTTGATGACCGACCCGATCGTTGCCGCGCGCTTTATGCTCGACGGCGTCGTGACGACGGTCGATGCGGTCAACGGCGCCGGCACCCTCGACAAGCAGCCCGAGGCGGTGAAGCAGGCCGCGGTCGCCGACCGGCTGCTGCTGACCAAGACCGATCTCGCCGATCCCGTTGCCCGGCAGGAGATCGAAGCGCGTCTGAGCACGCTGAATCCGAGCGCCACGATCGTGCCCGTCGCGCAAGGCGCCGTCGATCCGGCCCGGCTCTTCAACATCGGCTTCTACGACCCGGCCACCAAGAGCGTCGATGTGCGGCGCTGGCTGCGCGACGAGGCGTTCGGGCGCGGCCACGCGCACGAGGACGAGCACGCCGACGTAAACCGCCATGACAACCGCATCCGCGCGTTCTGCATCATCCGCGAGCGGCCGATCTCCTGGGCCGCATTGTCGGCCTGGCTCGACGGGCTGGCGACTATGCGGGGTGACGATCTGTTGCGGTTGAAGGCGATCGTGGCGCTTTCCGATCGCCCCGATCAGCCCGTCGTGCTGCACGGCGTGCAGCACCTCTTCCATCCGCCGGTGCTGTTGCCCGAATGGCCGAGCGAGGACCACCGCACGCGCATGGTCTTCATCACCCGCGACCTGCCGCGCGAGGCCATCGAAGCGACCTTGGCGGCGTTCGAGGAGGCGGTTGCGGAGAGCTGATCTCCGTTGTATTCGACAGATGGAGACGCTCACTCCTCTTCTACGCAGGTGGCTGGCGGTCCGCCGCTGCACTCGAGGCCGGGGCAACATTGCTCATTGGATGAGCATGTCTCCCCCTCCCTCGTGCATTCCGCCGCATAAGCATGCGAGATCAATTCGACACCGAGCCTACTAAGCAACGTCGGCAATTGGGTCGCGAGAAACGGTTCTGTCACCCTCGCGTCAGGTCGAACCGGAGGCCGATCCTCCGCGGACGCAGCTCGCGGCAGTACGACAGACGCGCTCAGTGCAAGCAATAGGAGCAGAATGCGCATATCAGGTCTCCTTATCCGCGGTTTACCGTTCGGTCAGCTTGAGCTCGATACGCCGATTGCGGCGGTAGGCGTCCTCCGTATTGCGCGCATCTAGAGGCTGCCGGTCGGCGAAACCGGCCGCAGCGAGCCGGGTCGCGGGTACTCCCTCGTCTATGGCGAAGCGCACGACCGATATCGCGCGCGCGGTCGACAATTCCCAATTGGATGGAAACTGGGGGCTGCTGATCGGGCGGTGGTCGGTATGCCCGTCCACGCGCAATATCCAATTGATGTCCGGCGGGATCTTGGCGGCGATCTCCTTCAGCGCTCCGATCACCGGCGCGAGCTGTTTCTTCGCATCATCGCCGAGTTCGGCGCTGCCCGGTGCGAACAGCACCTCCGACTGGAACACGAAGCGGTCGCCGACAATCCGGATGTCCGCGCGATCACCGAGGATCTCGCGCAACCGGCCGAAGAACTCCGAACGATAGCGGGCGAGCTCCTCGACTTTGTTGACGAGCGCCAGATTGAGGCGCTTGCCGAGTTCGACGATCTGCCCTTGCTGGTCCTTGACCTTGGCTTCGGAGGCATCGAGGGCCGCCGCAATGCGCGAGAGCTGGTCGCGCAACGTAGCGATCTGGGCATTCAGCTCGTCGACGCGGGCGAGGGCCTGCCGGCTAATTTCCTTCTCCGCTGTCAACGCTTGCTCCGCCCCCACAACGCGGCTTTGAAGACCGCTTAATCGAACGTCCCGGGCATCGATCTCCTTTTGCTTGAGCGAGGTCTTTTCCTGCTCGGAGGCGAGCTGTGCTTCCAGCTCCTTCGAGCGGTCGCGCAATGCTGCCGCGGTATCCT
>VAZT01000487.1 GCA_005884825.1 Alphaproteobacteria bacterium | reverse complement strand
AGATGCTGGCCCTGCGCGCCGGCGCCGCGCGGCTCGGGCTGAAGCGACTGGCCGGCTGCGATCTATATGTAAGCCTGGAGCCCTGCCCGATGTGCGCCGCGGCGATCTCGCTGGCGAGGATCCGGCGGCTCTATTTTGCCGCCTATGACCCAAAGGGCGGCGGGGTCGAGCATGGGCCCCGCATCTTCGACCAGCCGACCTGTCATCACCGGCCGGAGGTCTATGGCGGCATCGGCGAGCGTGCGGCCGCGGCCCTGCTGCGCAAGTTCTTCCGCGACCGGCGCTAGCCCTCGTTCAGCTCTTCGGGGGGCGGTTCGAACAGGCGCTGCATGCGCGAGAAGCCGCGCAGCTCAAACGCGCCCAATTCCCACATCGGCCGGCCGAGCGCCTCGGCGAAGGCTTCCGACAGGATCAGGTGGCGATCGAGCTCGCGGCACAGCCGCTCGATGCGGCTTGTCAAGTTCACATCGGGGCCGATTACTGTGAAATCGAGCCGGTCGCCCGATCCGATATTGCCGTAGGAGACGGTGCCGTAATGCAGCGCGATGCCGGCCTGCAATACTGGTGCGCCGGGCGGGTGGCGTCTGTTGCGTGCGGCGATCGCGGCCAAGGCTTCGGTGGCGGCGGCGAGCGCGGCGTTGCACGCCTCGCTGGCACTCGAACCGGGCTCCTGATGAAAGATCGCCAGCACGCCGTCGCCCATGATCTCCATAATCTCGCCGCCATGCGCCCGCACCGGCGGAAAGACGCAATCGAAATACTCGTTCAACATGCGGATCACCGAGCGCGGGCTCTCGCTGTCGGACAACAGCGTGAAGTCGCGCAGATCCACCAGCATCAACGCCGCGGTGATCGTGCGAATGTCGCCGCGCCGAACCTGCCCTTCGAGAATAAAGCGGGCAGGCTCGCGGCCGACATAGGTCGTCAGCATGTTCCCGGTGAAGCGCCATAAGGCCTTGGCTTCGATAACCGGCGCAAAAGCCGGCAACGTCTCGTCGAACAGCCGCAGATCGGCCGGGCCGAACCCGCCCGGGCGCCGCGTCGCCCAGGACAACGCATTGCTTGTACCCATGCCAAAGAGGAGCGGTGCAATGATGTAATGGGAATAGCCCTGCTCGCGCAGCTCCTCGAGCAGCCCAAACGGCAATGCCCGGTCGTTGTCGAGCCGCCATTCGAGACGTTGCCGCTGATCGACGACGACGCGCACCGGGCTTTCTAGGTAAGTCGCGGTCTTCTCGATGCCGTGGTCCATAAACCGCTCATCGAGCGGCTGCCCCGGCTTCCAGATCCGCGACACGCCGCGATACTGGGCATGCATCGCGCGAAGATGCAGCAAGGCGCGGTCGAGCGGGACACCAGCCGCGGCGAAACGTTCGCAAAATCCGGAGAACAGCGCGGCGTTATCTGCCGCAAAGCGGCCCTCGCCCGTCAGCCAGTCACCGATCTCCCGGGCGGGGTCGGAGAGCTCCGCCGCAGCCGGGGAGCCCTCGGCCGGTTGCATCGCGCGAGCAAAATCAGGCGAATCGTCCATCAATACCTCGCGCGATACGACCGGCGCGGGCGTTATGTCGGTTGCCGGTCAGCCGCCGGCAATGGCCGCAATGTCAGACAGCGGCGCGGGATATCCGCCGGAATCAACGGCTTTGGGTCTACTCGGCGGCCAATCGACGCGGGCGGGCGCCCAATTCGGCGACCCGCGCCTGCGTGTAGAGGTCGGTCCAATTGGTCAGCGCGAAATCGGTCACCTTGCGCGGGTCGTAGGGCCGGTCCGCCATCCGGTACTCCTTGCCGGCGATATAGACGGCGCGCAGCCGGCTTTTATCTTGCAGGATGCCGATATCGGCGAGCGGCGAGCCGTCGAGCGCGATGAAATCGGCGGCGCGGTCGGGCTCGAGTACCCCGATATTCTCACCGCCGCTCATAAAGCGCGCCGCCGCCTCGGTCGTCGCGCGCAGAGCGGCGGCCGGCGTAAAGCCGAGATCGTCAACAAACAATTCGAGCTCGCGCGCGTGCCACTCGCCATAGGGGGTGATCGCAAAGCCGCTATCGGTACCCGGCAGAAACGGCACGCCGGCCGCCTTGGCCTTCTTCAGATTGGCGCAGCCGATCCGATAGCGCCGCTCGGTCACCTCGATCCGGCCCTTCTGCGCCGCCGGCTCATGCGGCTGCGTGAAATCGATCAGGTTCCGGGGATGCGTCAGCGTCGGGCAAAGAAAGCTCCCGCTCTTCAGCATCGCCGCGATGCATTCATCATCAAGGTCGAAGCCGTGGAAGATCAGGTCGATCCCGGCGCGCGCGGCGTAAAGCGTCGCCTCGCGGCCGACCGAGTGCGAGATGACCTTGCGGCCGAGGCGGTGCGCCTCGAGCGTGATGATGTCGGTTTCCTCCTGCGTGAAGGCGGCGATCAGCTCGCCGTCCGGGCGGCGCTGGATGCCGTCCAGCGCGAGCTTGATGCAATCGACACCGTTTTTGACCTGGCGCCGGACTTCCTCGATCGCCTCATTGATGTTGGTGACGAGCTTGCCGATCGAGGTCTCGGGCGCGCCGATCCAGGTCGGGTACCAATCGGTCAAGCCTTGGTGCGTCGTCAGATAGGGCCCGGCCGCCATGACCCGCGGCCCGTCAAACAGCCCGGCGTGGATCGCGTCGCGGATCGACAGCGAGATCTGGCCGGCGTCGCCGGGCGAGCAGATCGCGGTGTAGCCGGCGGCCGCGACCTTCTGCGCAAAGAAGAGGCCACGCAGCGCGCGGAATTCGAGCGGACTGTAAAGGTCGATGTCCTCTTCGCTC
>VAZT01000486.1 GCA_005884825.1 Alphaproteobacteria bacterium | reverse complement strand
AGCTCGCGAGAAGTTTTGATCCTGCGAAAACTCAGGTTCGTGCCAGACTCGCCGCTGGAGGGAGCAGGATTCGAACCCTCGGTCCCTCGGCCCGACACCGCCGTACTCGATGCTGCAAATGCACCCTGAAGTGGGTCGGCCAGCTATCCGCGTGACCGCGGCGGCGAGCGGTCAAATTCGAGGTAACGATACCTTTATCCTTGTCTCCCTGTCCGCATCGATGCCCCTATATGAACCGAGAAGCCAATCCCAGAAATTGTCGACTACCGCAAAATTGCAATCGGCATAACGGTGATGGAGAAAATGGAGCTGTTGCTTTCGCCTGAACCAGGCAAATCGTCCCAACCATGATCCCGCCACATGGTAGTGTTTATCAAAATAGAGGTGCACATAGAACGAGATCGACATCGTGGTTAGTTGAACGATGAGCAAGTCTAAAGGTAGGACCAGGTAGCCGAGGCTGATGACTAAGGTGACGGGGATCAGAAAAAACGGTGTGTTATTTGCCTCTTCGTTTAAATAATTTTCAGAAACGACATGATCTCCTGAGTAATGCCTGTGGTGGATATGTAAGTGATTTTCGAAAAACCTTCCTCCGATGCCGCGGTGGCCGAGATATCGGTGAAATAACGTTTGGCCGAGCGACATCAACAGATGAGCTGTCGCTGCCGTTAGGGAGCACAGGAAAATCTCGATCGACGCCGATGTCCACCAAATACCAGTCATAGACGGATCCCTCTTTACATGTCCCTCGGCCGGTCCAGCTCAACAGCCGTTTTTTCTATTCTGTAGCTCGCCCACGCGAGTGACAATGGAACGTTTCTTCGGCTCCAGCTCAGATCCCCGGGATCGATGCCCCCGTCTTCATCCGTGCCTCTGCGGGACTCACTGCACAGGATCGATCGGCATGACAACCCCCCTCCGCCGCTTCAATGACCTCGCCGGCATCCAGGCACAGATCTTCGCGAAAGCGCGGCGCCAGGATCTGCACGCCCGGCCGCAGACGTCCGGTGGTTGCCGACCGGCACCGCAAACGCCGGAACCCCCAGCAGAGGGCCAATGTCGCGATGCTCAAAGCTGGGGTAAGTGCAGCGGCTTTGTCCGAGACCGCGCTTCGCGAAGTCGCCCGCAAATGTCGTCTGCCAAATCCGCAGGGGGAGTTGCTCACTCTCGCGAGGCGATACGAGCGCCGAGCCGATTACCTTTTACTAAATATGCCGCCGATGACCGAGGCTAAGAAGATCACCGCGGCGACGAGGAGCAATCCAGCAACAATTTTTTTGTTCAGGGTAACGCTGCGAAGTTGACGGCGCGGATCGAATTTGGAGGACCGCATTCATCCGAGCCTGAGTGTCCCGGCGCGCATCGCTTCGCGCCGATCTATCAGGACAACCACGTCCTCCATCGACCATAGCCGATCGGACACGCCCGCTGCTATAGCCGGGCTCGGCCGACACTACCCGGTCAGGTGTGTCGGCTACGTAATTCCGGAAAATCACAATCCCCCGCGCCCGAGCAACAAATAGATGACGAGTATGATCAGCAGAATACCACCGATACCGATCCCGCCGCCATATCCCCACCGGTGATAGCCGAACCCGCCCCCGAAGAGGAGGATAAGAATGAGAATAATCAGGATCAGGTCCATTCGTTCCTCCGTTGCGGTTCCCCTGAGCCGTTTTGGCGCGGCTCCCCGTCATCAAGCGCCGAGCTGGCGGATCAGCTTCGCCCAGCTGTCCAACAACGGCAGGATCTCCTCTGTCTTGGCCGGCGGCAGGCGGACGTTCATTCGGGCGATGCCAAGGTCGCGGTTGCGCTTCAACAGATCCAGGTCTTCCGGGGCGCCACCCAAGGTCACCGACGATGGCGCAGGTAGGTGTGGATGCGTCACATCGGCGGCTTGATCCCGTCTTTTTCGGCATAGAGCCGTGCCGCGGTCACGGTGCCGTCGGGTTTCTTTAAGGCGATGACGAACACCGCCACACCAGGCTTCAACAGGCTCATATCGCCGGGAGCGTTGGCCAGGATCGGTACGTCCGGGCCGATGCTGTATTCGGATTCGCCGCCCGTGAAGGTGACGTGCAGCACCGCGCCCTGCGCGGCCTTGGTGACGGTGCCGACCGTGGCGTTGGTCATAACGCTGTCCGGCATCAGATCCCAGGCGAATTGCCGGCCGCCATCAGGCGTCGCTTTGGGGAAGATGCGAGCCTCGATTGCGTGAATCTTGCCGTCCTTATCCTTGACCCCGGTCGAAGCGACAAAGTCACCCGGTTTGATGTCGGCGAGGCTTTTCTTGACAAGGGTGATGATGTCGACATCCGGCGCGAGCGTAATCGACAGCGACTGGCCGTCGCGGGATTTGACCGTCAGATTGTGGCTGTCGAGCTTCTCGACGGTGCCGCGGACGCGGGTCGGTGTGCCGTCCGGCGGCGGGGTCTGAGCGAGCGCCGGCACCGCAATCAGTCCGGCCATGGCGACAGCTCTCTGTCCTGCACGCATGGTGAGCGTCGCGCGGAGAGGCAGTCAAGGATGTCGTCGATGACGCAAATGGCTGTGGTCTCGATTTCGGTAATTTAACGAAATACACGTTGATGCCGGTCGGGTTCAGTCCGCGTCCAGAGTCATACTGCACACCACCCGATCGACCCCGGGATAACGTTTCGACCTGAGGATCATCTCGCGCCGCGCTACACGCCCCATGGCGAACGTCGCCCCGGAGCCCGTGGTTCGACAACAGAGCTCACCGCTGGAGGGAGATGGATTCGAACTCTAGGTCCCCCGTCAGCGGCGACACCCCACGCCGCCGGGACCCGACCATCTGCAACCACCCGACGCGGCTCCAGTCGATCTCGCAATTGCCACTGGACTTTCGAAGCGAGCCGTGGCGGAGCGCTTCGGCGTGTGGGGGCATGCGCAGGCGCACCTGACGGCTGAGATGCGCGCTGCGCTCGCAACCAAGCTGTTGCAGCGCGAGGCTGACACGCGACGTTCCGCCTTGTCACTCGATGCGAAGTTCGCTCCTGACTCGCCGCTGGAGGGAGATGGATTCGAACCTTTGGTTCCGCACCAAATCCGCTCCCCTTTTCCGAGACAGCAGTCCCCGCTCCCATGACGGTTTGACGGTCTCGTGGCTGGCACTAGGAACCGGAAGTCCGAATCCATCTCTCTCCAGCAGAGAGTCGGTCGAAATCGGAGGACGCCGCTGCCGACCTCGTGGCGCGCACGGAAAGGATTGCCATCCTGGATACGCGAGGCGGAAAAATCTCCGCACCAAGACGCTCGATCCTGAAACGGGCCCCCGCGCCGGACGTTTGGGTGGCGCCAGTGCTCTTGGCGGAGGTCGGCAAGCCGAGCGCCTAGTGACGGAGAACAGGGTTGGCGGTTGAGGTCATCGGCCCTTCTCACATCAGTGCGGCGCGGCGGATGAGCGCGTTGACCGGGAGCGATGGGTCGAGCACCTTCCGGGCAGTATCGGCGCCGCAGACCGGCAGCGTCGCCACATCGATCAGCCCGAGCTGCGCCAGCACCGAGGCTTGGTCCCAGTAGATGTGCTCGTGAGCGAGCTTGCCGTCGCGGAAATGAACGATGACAACCAGCGCGACCTCGACCCGC
>VAZT01000485.1 GCA_005884825.1 Alphaproteobacteria bacterium | reverse complement strand
TGCTTGGAAACGAAATGCGCGGGGCCGCCGCGGTCGAACCGATCGACAACCGGCTCTTTGCGCTCGTCTTGCAGCATCCGCAGGAGAGGCGAGAGGTCCTGGCGACCGCAGCGGCATGCTGCGCCGCGCTGCGGCGGTCTGCGCTCGTCGTTGGGCTATCATGGCCAAACCTGGCGCGCGCGCTTGGCGGTCCGGCCGATGCAAAAAGCTGGGCGGTGGTCTACCTGGGCTCGGCGCGGCCGGCAGCGTTCGGCCTGGAGCGAGAAATCGTCGCGCTCGACCGAGCGGGAAAGCCGGCAAACGACCAGGATGCGGTGCTGCGCGGTCTCGAAGGTGTGGTCCTGCTCGACGGCAGCTGGAGCGAGGCCAAGACCCTGTGGTGGCGCAATCCGTGGCTTCTGAAGCTGCGCCGCATTGTCCTCAACCCACGGCGCCGGTCGCGCTTCGGCCGAGTGCGTCGCGAGCCGCGCCGCGAGGCGCTCTCGACGCTCGAAGCCGCCGCGCTGCTGCTGAAGCACCTCGATGGAGGACCTGAGATCGAAGCCGCGCTCCTCGATCGACTCGATCGGCTGATCGCCGATGCCCGGACCGCCCGCCCGGCTCAGGCTCGCAACGTCGCTCGGTCCAACGTATGATCGCCGTCTAATCGAGGGAACCTCATCGTTTCGACCATTTACGATGAATGATGTTGTAGAAGCGACGGCCGACACGCGTAGACCGGTAGTGCGGCCACGCGATGCCGCTTCGCTCATTTTGCTGCGCGGCGACGGCCGGAACCTCGAAGTCCTCGCTGGCCGCCGACCTCTGCACGTCAAATTCATGCCTGGGGTGCACGTCTTTCCGGGCGGTGCGATCGATCCGCCCGACCGGATCGCTTGGAGTGTCGAAGCGGGCAGCGATGCGTTGGGGCTGCGGCTCGCGCGCTCTGCGCGTGCGGCATTGCGCGAGACTTGGGAAGAGGTCGGGGTGCTCGTGGGCCGACCGGCCGGGTCGCACTCCGCACCGCCGGCCACTAGGCAAATCGAACGAGCCTATCGCGAACGCGGTCTCGTCGCGGCACTGGACGTGCTGACCTATGTCGGGCGGGCGATCACCCCATCTCACTCGAACCGCCGGTTCAATACCCGGTTCTTCCTCAGCGACGGCGCCAATGTGTTCGGCGAACCGGCGTCGAGCGAAGAACTCGAGGACGTCCGCTGGTACCGGGTCGGGCAACACCCGCTCGAATCGTTTCGCGATGTGACGCGGTTCATGCTGTCCCGGGCGATCGCCCTGCACAGCGGCACCGCCAAGGGCGAGTCGCCCCTATTCTACTGGGCCAAGAACGCCCGCCGCATCGGGGTCTGCCGCGAAGGCGCCCGCGCTCGTTGAACCGAAGACGCGCTGTCGACGCATCGCTACCACGCGCTCGAGCAGTAACGTGCCCGCCTGGAATTTCGCCTATGTTACGAGGCAACTGGTCGGCCCAACGCCGGTCACGATTTTGACCCATTTTTTTCTGATTGCTACGATCCAGGGGATTTGTTAACTAGGAGTTACTGTCGTTATTCCCTGCGGCGATGCGCCTTTTGATCGGTGGCTGGTTCTACGGACCTGCCTGGCGCCGCTGCTGTGTTGGGGGAGCATTTCTCAAGGGGGGACGAATGAACGACAAGCTTGCCGATGCGGCGGCTCAAAACGGCGCCGTGGGACTGTTGGAGGCCAATCTCGGGTCCGGTTCGTCCGAGACTTTCGCGACCCCGACGATATCCGCTGCGACAGCTGGCGACCTGAATCCCGCCAGTATTTTGGCGCCGGCGACCGCGGCCGGCGGCGATGTGACCGGCGGGTCCGCCTCGTTGGCGGGAACCACGGTTCAGATGGGCGTCGCCGGAGGCCTCGTTTTCAACATTACTTACGACAGCAGCGTCAGCAGTGCTCCCGCCGGCTTCACCAGCGCGATCGCTGACGTCGTAAACTACTACGAGAGCGTCTTCAATGACCCGATCACCGTCAATATCGATGTCGGATGGGGCGAAGTCGCCGGGCAATCCTTGGGGGGCGCGCTCGGCGCGAGCGAAACCTATCTCGGCGTAATCAGCTATTCGCAACTGAAGGCGGCGCTGGCGGCCGATGCCAAATCCGCCGATGACGCCTCTGCGGTCGCCAGCTTGCCGGGCGGCGATCCGACCGGCGGCGGCAGTTTCGTCGTTACAACCGCGGAAGCAAAAGCTCTAGGGCTCGGCACCGACGCCGCAGTCGACGGCTATGTCGGTTTTTCCTCGAGCGTCAATTATACCTTCGACCCCAATAACCGGGCGGTCTCGGGGACCTATGACTTTATAGGCGTCGCCGAGCACGAGATTTCGGAGGTGATGGGGCGGATCGCACTGCTCGGCACCCCGCTCGGCGGTCTTTCGCACACCTACACCGCGTTGGATCTGTTTCGCTATTCGAGCCCCGGCGCCCGGCAGTTGACGGCGGGAAATACGGCCTATTTCTCGCTCGATGGCGGCAATACCGGCCTGAACAATTTTAATACTCTCTCCGGCGGAGATGCCGGCGACTGGGCGAGCGGCGGCGGAAACGATGCTTACAATGCGTCCGCCCGCAGCGGCGTCGCCCTACTGGTCACCCCCAACGATCTGCGCGTCATGGACGCGATCGGCTGGGACACCGGCACGTCGCGGATCGATACCCCACCCGTGGTGACCGTGAGCAATTCGAACATTACGGCAAGCCCCGGGCAGGTCTTTGCCGCCTCGTCGCTGTTCACCGCGAGCGATCCGGACGGCGACGCGATCACCCAATATGATTTCTGGGATACCGGCGGCGGTGGCGGGCACTTCCTCGTCAATGGCGTAACGCAGCCCACCAACGGCGA
>VAZT01000484.1 GCA_005884825.1 Alphaproteobacteria bacterium | reverse complement strand
GTCCCAGCCCACCCTTTACATCCGCCAACAAGAAATTGAGCCGGTCGAGTGGCTTTTGCATTCTCATTATTATTCCCCGGTTCGGGGGATCAGACGGGCGGCGGGCCGCGCCGGCCCTTTTTGCCGCCCGGGCCGGGCGGCGCCTGAACCTGGTTCAACTGATCCCGCGAGGCGCCGAGCTGCCGGACCTCGATTACCTTGCCGAGCGGGTTGGCCAGCAGAGTGCCTGCCGCGACCAGATTCTGGCCCGGCTGCAGGAGAGCTGCAAACCGCTCGGCTTCCGGTGGCAGCAGACGCAGAACCGTGCCGTCCTCCAGTAATGCGCCGTTCACATCGCCGCGCGGCCCGTGCAAGGCCATCCGAACGCGACCCTGAACATCGGTGAAGCCGGGGACCGGCCCAGGGGGGCCGACACCCGGGCCGCGCCCGGGACCCGGAGGGCCATTGTCGATGACGGTGCGTCCGGTCGCCTCGTCGGTGATCGAGACGCCCTGCACCAGCGGCAGCGCCGCTGCGTGCAGACCATGAATCGTCACCGTGTCGCCCGGCTTGACCGAGTACGCCATTTCGGTTGAGAGGTGCGGCGGCGTCTTGACCTCGGTGCCGTCGGTCAGGATCAGCCCGTCGATATCTCCCCGCGGCGTCAATGTGAATTGCTGAACTTCTCCTCGCTGCATCGGCAGCTGCTGCGGATCATAGAGCGGCGTCCGAGTAGCAGGCGGGGGGTTCTGAGCGAGAGCACTCCCCCCAGCGGCGGCAATCAGCGCGCATCCAAACGGCAACGCCGGTTTCCATCGAGATTTCATTCAGTCCCCTCCTCGGGTCATGTCGTCCCGCGTTGGGACGCGAATCACGGAGGGGCAAATTGCGTGCCACGTCGAACGGGGCCGGAATGTCCGACATTGCGTCTTCGCTACTGCCGCCTTGCGTCCGGACTGCCGACACCGTTTGTCCGGTCTTCGGACAAGTCGAGGCCATAGCGCCTCATCTTCGTATAGAGAAGCTGCCGATGGATATTCAGCAGCCGCGCCGCTTCGGCCCGATTGCCGGCCGTTCGTTGCAAGGCGCGGCGAATTAGCATTTCCTCCAGCCGCGCCAGAGCGGTCGGTAAATCCTCATCCGGCCAGGACACGGCTTCCGGCCCCGCCTGGGGCTCTTCGAGAAACCCGAGATCCTCTGCAGCGATTATCTCGCCACGCACGAGTATCAACACGCGCTCCATTGCGTTCTTCAGCTCACGGACATTACCGGGCCAGCCATACCGAATGAGCTCGGCGCCAGCCGCCGGCGCGAGCTGCTTTTTGGCGCCGGCCTTGGCGAGAAAATACTCGGCCAAGGGCAGAATATCGGAAATGCGCTCGCGCAATGGCGGCATGTGTATTGGCACGACGTTTAGCCGATAAAACAGGTCTTCCCGGAAATTGTCATTGCGAACGCGTTCCCGCAGGTCGCGGTGCGTCGCTGCGATCACCCGAACATCGACCCGCACGGGTTTGCCGCCGACCGGAGTTACAATCCGTTCCTCAAGCGCGCGGAGAATTTTCGCCTGCATGGCGATGCTCATATCGCCGATCTCGTCGAGAAACAGCGTACCCCGTTCGGCTTGGCGGAAAGCGCCGACATGGTCCGCCAATGCGCCGGTAAAGGCGCCCCGCACGTGACCGAAGAGCTCACTCTCCAGCAGCTCTGTGGGAATTGCGGCGCAGTTCACCGCGATAAACGGGTGGCGGCTGCGGTAGCCGTGGTCGTGGATGGCGCGCGCCACCAGTTCCTTGCCTGTCCCGGTCTCCCCCGTTATCAGCACGCTCGCATCGCTGTCGGCCAGCATGCCGATTTGCTTTTGGACGCTGCGAATTGCCTCGCTGGATCCGATCAGCTCGTCCGGCGCCGCCACGCCGGGCTGAGGACGCTGCTCCGTCCGGCTGGCGATCATATGGCTCAAGACGCGCGCCAGATCCGTGCGGCCAATCGGCTTTGTCAGATGATCGAAGGCGCCGAGCCGCATGGCCTCGATTGTGTTGGTTGCCGTCGCATGGGCGGTGAGGATCGTGACCGGCGGAGCTTGCGGCCCCGCGCGGATTCGGCGCAACACCTCCAGGCCGTCCATCCCCGGCATGCGCAGATCGAGCAGCGCGGCATCGACGGTTTTTTCATCGAGCGCAGCGAGCGCGTCGCCACCGGACGCCGCCGGCAACGGATCAAAGCCGAGATCGCGAACGGCTTCGGCTAGCGCATCACGTATAGCGGCGTCATCATCGACGATCAGGACGACTGCCATGGCACAATGATCTCGAAGGTTGTCCCCGCCGGTGAATCGACCAGTCGCGCAGTCCCGCCATGCGCTGCGGCCACCTCGCGAACGATCGACAGCCCCAATCCTGTTCCCTCCGCGCGACCTGTTACGAATGGCTCGAACAGCTCGTCGCGGATATGGCGGGGCGGCCCGGCGCCTTCGTCTTGAACAGATAGAACCAGGTTTCCGGATTCCTGACGTGCGGTGATCAGAATACGGCTTTGCGGCGGGGCGGCCTGGATAGCATTGAGGATCAGGTTGTCGACCGCGCCGCGCATCTGATCGGCGTCAAAACGGGCCGCCGCTTCATCGGCCTCGCATGCGAGCGTGATACCCTTCGCGCGAGCCAGCTCGGCATGCGGGCCGGCGCAGCGGTCCAGAAAGGGACGCAGTGCGACGAATTGGCGGCGCGGCTCGTCGCGTTCGGTCACCGTCAGCAGCCGCCGCAGGATCATATCGAGGCGCCCGATCTGCTCCAGGATCATCGAGAGCCCCTGGCTTTTTCGCTCCGCATCGCCGGCGAGGGCGTTTTCGGCCCTGAGCCTCATCGCAGCTATTGGATTGCGGATCTCATGCGCGACGCCGGCGGCAAGGCGACCGATCGCAGCAAGCCGCTCGCCGCTAGCCACCTGACGGCCGAGCTGATCGGCTCGTTGACGTGCTATCGCGATCCGCCGCCCGGCCTCGTTCAAGGCCGTCACGATACGGTCCAGCTCGCGCTCGCCGGTCGTCGGCAGCGTCGGTAAATTGGCGATGTCATGGGCTTGCAGAGCGCGCTCGATCTGGGAGACGTGACGCGACCATGTCATTGTAAGCCGCGTCAACAG
>VAZT01000581.1 GCA_005884825.1 Alphaproteobacteria bacterium | reverse complement strand
CCATGTCGTAGGACAGGACTTTGTCGAGCCGGCATTGTCGCGCGATCTCGGCGGCGAATATCGCACCGCCCGCCGGCCCCGATTCGACGAGGCGCACCGGGAACCGGATCGCGGTCTCGACCGAGGTCAGTCCGCCGCCGGACAGCATCAAGAACAACGGGCACACGAAACCTTCACGCCGCAGCATGGCATCGAGATCGGTGAGGTAACGCCCGATCAATGGCTGGACATACGCGTTGGCGCAGGCCGTCGAGAAGCGCTCGTACTCGCGCATCTCGGGCGAAACGTCGCTCGACAAGGTGACTGGAACCCCGGGGAGCCGGTCAGCGAGGATTTCGCCGGCGCGGCGCTCATGCGCCGGATTGGTAAAGCTGTGCAGAAAACCGATCGCGACCGACTGGATGGCAGCGGCGGCGAGCCGGTCGGCCAGGGAGGACACCCCCGCCTCGTCGAGCGGCACGAGCACCCGGCCGCGCGCGTCGATGCGTTCGCGCACCGGGAAACGCAGCCGGCGCGGCACCAGCGGCGGCGGCAGGTCGATGTTGACGTCGTATTGCTCAAACCGGTTCTCGTGCCGGATCTCGATCGTGTCCCGAAAGCCTTCGGTCGTTAAAAGTGCGGTCCTGGCGCCCTTGCGCTCGATGATCGCGTTGGTCGCCAAGGTGGTGCCGTGAATGATGATCGACAAATCCGCCGGCGCGAGCGCGGTCTCGCGCAGCACCGTGCCGATCGCTTCGAGAACCGCTCGCTCGGGCGCCTCCGGGGTGGTCAGGATCTTGGCGCTGTAGCGACGCCCGCCCGCTTCCAGCGCCACATCAGTGAATGTGCCGCCGATATCGACGCCCAGTCTTCCGCCTTCCACCACGCCCCCTCGCCCGACCGTCAAGCCAGCTAAGTCTTTGGCCGGGACGGGCCGCGGTGTCAATCCGCTGCACTGGAGAGGCGGCGCGTCCCTGGGGACGCGCCCGCCTTGCTCTTGCGGGCTAGGCCGGCTTCACGCCGACTTTGTTCCAGGCGTCGGCGACCGCCTTCTGCTCGGCGCTGGTGGCCCCATAGCGACGCTTGGCATTGGCCACGGTGCGCGCGGCGAAGGCGTTGAATGTCGCCGTCCGCTTCAGGCTTCTGTCGCGGATCGTGTCGTACCAGATTTGCCCGGCCTTGACCCAGGCGTTGCCGCCCAGCGCGGTCGCGACGAGGTAGAAGGCGCGGTTGGGTATGCCGGAGTTGAGGTGGACGCCGCCATTGTCCTGTGCGGTATGGACATAGTGCTGCATGTCTGCCGGCTGCGGATCCTTTCCGAGCACATTGTTGTCGTAGGCAGTGCCCGGAGCCTTCATCGAGCGTAGGGCCTGGTCCTTGAAAGTCAGGAGCCCAGCCCCGATCAGCCAGTCTGCTTCGCTGGCGCTCTGCTTTAGCGCATATTGCTTGACGAGCGAGCCAAACACGTCGGAGACCGATTCGTTCAACGCCCCCGATTGGCCGGTATACGCCAAATTGACCTCTGACCCGGTGACACCATGCGTCAGCTCGTGTCCAATCACGTCTAAGGAGATCGTGAAGCGGTTAAACACGGTCCCGTCGCCGTCGCCGAATACCATCTGACGGCCGTCCCAGAAAGCGTTGTCGAACTTCTGGTCGTAATGGACGGTGGCGATGAGCGGCAATCCGTGATCATCGATCGAATTGCGCTGGTAGTTCTGCAGGTAGAAATCGAAGGTGTGGCCAAGGCCGTCATAAGCCTCGTCTACTTCCTGATCACCCGAGGCGCCTTGAGCTTCCGATCGGACGAGCGTCCCCGGCTCGGTCTGCGCGTTCTTGGCGGTATAGATCGTCCGATGGACTTGCGGCGGGGCCGCTGCGAGCACCGGTGGAGGAGCCGCGGTCGCCAGCAGCTGAAAGGCCATACGCTGGGTACGCATTGTGGAGTCGAGGGCGAGGGTGTCCAGAGCGGCGTTTCGCTGGGCCGCACTGCCGTTCCGGGCAATCTCGCGCAGCACGTGCGGCGGCACGATGCAGAAGATGGAATGCCGATGGGTTTGGTGGCAGGTGTGCAACTGCATTGGGAATCTCCCGTTACTCACAGCCGAACCGAAGCGCGTTCGTTCAGCCGAGAGGAAAATAGTGGCATCCGCCCGCTGCAGATGTGAGCCGCTTCACACTAGAGTGTAAATTCGCAGCCGCCCAAAGAGCGTCCCGGGCGCTGTCGATGAGCCCCTGAAGTCGGTCCCCTCCGCCCCGCGAAATCAGCGGGCGGTCATCGTCTTGACCTGATCGGCCAGATCCAGCAGGGCGGCGGCTGCATCGTTGGCCGCCGCAGCAGGAATCGCGCTGAGATCGCCGCCGCCAGGTGCAAGTGTCAGGGTCGAATCCTTGCCGTCATAGGACAGCGAGACCCGCCGAGCATTCGCCTGACTTGCGGCGCCAAGCTGTTTTGGCAAACCCGCTGCCG
>VAZT01000580.1 GCA_005884825.1 Alphaproteobacteria bacterium | reverse complement strand
TCATATTCCGCGACGCGGTGAACCTCGAAATCCCCGATACGCATGATCTGCATGTTCCCCTCCGCACCCGTCGCCGGCAAGCCTTTGCCGACGCACACTACAATGTCGGCGGTCGGTCGACGAGAGCCTTTCCCGCCTGACCGTGCTAGCCTGACCAGAGATCAGGGCAAACGCGGGAGGATTGAGCGATGCCGGCCGAATTCGTAATGTTGCCGCCGCAAACCGAAAGGACGCGCGAATGGGGCGCGCGCCTTGCCGCCGCGCTGCCGGAACTCAAGGTCGTCGTAGCCGAGAATCACACGCACGCCGCGCAGGTGATCGGCCATGCCGATGCCGCCTTCGGCGTGATCCCGCCCGACCTGTTGCGCCAGGCCCAGCGGCTGCGTTGGCTGCAGGCGCCGCAGGCGGCGCCGCCGGCCGGCTATTACTATCCCGAGCTGATCGCCCATCCTGTCGCGATCACCAACTTCCGCGAGATCTACAACGATCACATCGGCGCGCATGTGATGGCCTTTGTATTGGCCTTTGCGCGCGGTTTGCACCGCTATATTCCGCAGCAGCTGAAGCGCGAGTGGAAGAAGCTGCCGGCGGACACCGGCGTCGTGCATCTGCCCGAGGCGACGGCGCTGGTCGTCGGCGTCGGCGGCATCGGCAGCGAGGTCGCAAGGCTCGCCGCTGCCTTTGGCATGCGGGTGATCGGCGTCGATGAGCGCCGCCGCGATGCGCCGCCGGGAGTGGCCGAGTTGCATCGCGGCGACGAGCTCGACGCGCTGTTGCCCCAGGCGGATTTTGTGATCCTCACGGTGCCGCACACGCCCGAAACCGAAGGTTTCATGAACCGTGCGCGGTTTCAGGAGATGAAGAAGACCGCTTTCTTTATCAATATCGGGCGCGGCATGACGACCCGGCTCGACGATCTCGTCGAGGCATTGCGGGCCGGCGAGATCGCCGGCGCCGGCCTCGACGTCTTCGAGCAGGAGCCGCTGCCCGCCGACCATCCGCTATGGACCATTCCGGGCGTCCTGTTGACGCCGCACACCGCCGGCTACGGCCCCTATCTCGACGAGCGCCGCTACGAGATCATCCTCGACAACTGCCGCCGCTTCCTCGCCGGCCAGCCTCTGCGCAACCTGGTCGACAAGGCTAGGTGGTTCTGAGCACCCAGATCGGTAATTGACAAAGAAGCTTCTAGAAGCTACATTCGCGGCATGCGCAGGGTCGGATTGAAGATTCTAAAGAATAAGCTGAGCGAATACATTCGCCTCGCCGCGGCGGGCGAGACCGTCGTCATTACCGATCGCGGCCGCGCCGTTGCCGAAATCGTCCCGCCGCCACCGGAGGATAATGAGAGTTTCCTCGAACGCGGGGTTCGCGAAGGCTGGCTCACGCCAGCGACGGATCGGAGTGGGCATCCGCCCCCCCGAAAGCCGATCCCCGGCTACACGCTGGAGCAATTGCTGGCCGATCTCGACCGTGATCGAGAAGACCGCCGGTGATCTATCTCGACAGCTCGGTGGTCCTCGCGCACTTGCTCATGGAGGAGCGTCGGCCGCCAGCAGCGCTCTGGGAGCAGGTCGCGGTTTCCAGCCGGTTGCTCGAGTACGAGGTTTGGAACCGGATTTTGGCGCGTGGAATTGGCGGATCGCATCGCGAGGAGGTCCGTGCATCGCTCGCTAAAATAGAAATGATCGAACTTACGCGCCTCTCGCTGCGCCGAGCGCTCGAGCCGTTCCCAGTGGGGGTTCGCACATTGGATGCGCTCCATCTCGCCACCGTCGAATTTCTCCGCTCCGAGGGCGAGTTGCCGCAGCTGGCCAGCTATGACACGCGCCTGGTGGCGGCTGCTCGCGCCATTGGTGTGCCGATCGCCACCGTTTAGTGCACTCGTATGGCGCCGCGAGGGCTTGGCCCGTCGCGTCTGCCTTGAGTGCGAGGAGCGCCAAGGCTCTTCCAATGCGACCCCCGGATGGGTCATTCAATGACATCGTCGGCGCGGGCGAGGATCGATGGCGGGATCGTGAGGCCGAGCGCGTCGGCGGTCTTGAGATTGACGACGAGCTCGAATTTGGTCGGCTGCTGGACCGGCAGATCGTCCGGCTTGGCACCCTTCAAGATTTTTCCGGCGTAGATACCGAGTTGACGAAACACGCTCGTGATGTCGGCTCCGTAGCTGATCAGGCCGCCGGCGGCGACGGATCCACGCCACTCATGGATCGCTGGGATCCTATAGCGTGCCGCCAGCGCGACGAGCTGCTCGCGTCGGCTGTACAGGAACACGTCGGGGCCGATGACGAGCGCGTCAGCCTGCAGTTGCATCAAAGTGTCGAAGGCGGCATCGATCTCCCTCTCGGTGCTGGCTTTCAGAATCTGCAACTCTACTGCCTTCGCGCGCGCCGCTTCCCCCACGCCTTTGATGACTACGTCCGTCTGCACATTGTTTGGGTTCACCAGCTGGGCGATGATGCTGGCCTGCGGGACCATCTCCGAAAGCAGCTCGAAACGCTTGGGCGCGAGCTCGGCGACCATCATAGCGACGCCGGTCA
>VAZT01000579.1 GCA_005884825.1 Alphaproteobacteria bacterium | reverse complement strand
GCCCGTCCCGGGCGCGGTATTCGAGGCGCACGGTCTGCGCCTTGATCGTAATGCCGCGCTCGCGCTCCAATTCCATATTGTCGAGCACCTGCTCGCGCATCTCGCGCGCCTCGAGCCCGCCGCACGCCTGAATGAGCCGATCCGCAAGGGTCGACTTGCCGTGGTCGATATGCGCGATGATCGCGAAATTGCGGATTTGGCTGAGCGGCGTCATGCGAGCGGGAACATAGGGCCGCCGGGATGCCGTATCAACGCGAGCGGCTTAACAATCCGGGCCGGTCACAAGAGTGCGGTCGAAATTCCTAACGCCTACGCGGCGGTGAGCAGGCGTTTGTCTTGCATTGTCCGCCCAAGCGCTCCGCACCTCGCTGCCGACCAGAGCTCCATTGTAGACCAATGCCCGATTGTCGGCGGCCCGGTTGACCGGATTGTGGGCCGCGCGGGATTTAATCCCGACGGCTCGCCAAACCGGAGTTTGCGACAAAATTCCGTAAAAGTGGCGCACCCGGCGAGATTCGAACTCACGACCTCTGCCTTCGGAGGGCAGCGCTCTATCCAGCTGAGCTACGGGTGCCGCATATGGTATCGTAGACGTGGGATACAGCCGCTACTCCACGAGTGCAAGGTCCTCGCAGCTCGCGGCCGCCCCGCCCATCAACGAACTGAGTAGGCGTTTCATCCTTTAGAAAAGACTTTGCTGTAGAAGCAGCAACGAGCGATGGGGATGCAAGTTATTATTGTGGTTTGCAGATCACATCTCTCGCCATGCATTCGCCGCAATCTTCTACACGAGTCGGTGCCGGACCGAGCCCGAGGGGCGCGCGGCAGACGCGCCTAGGGGGATAAATGGATCTTCGGCTAGCCGAAAAGCCGCGGCACCGCGCCGGCCTTTCGATCGAGCACGGCGTGCTAGAGAAATTGGAAGAGCGCCTCGGGCGGCTGCACGCGCGGCAGCGGCTCGGCATCGAGGGCGAGCGCGAAGGCCGGGTATTCGGCCAGGGCATCAATTTCTTTCATCCGGAAAACTGGTATCTCAGCGCTTCGTTCATTCGAACGGCATTGATGGCGACCGGGCTCTTTTGGCGCGCGCGCAAAAATGCCGAAGACATCAAAATTCGACGCCATGAGTTCCGCTCGCCCGAACTGCCGGGCTCGTTCGACGGGTTCACGATACTCCATCTGAGCGATTTGCATGCCGACATGAACGGCGCGGCGATGCGCCGCCTGATCGAGCTGCTTCCGACCGTTTCCTACGATTTATGCGTCCTCACCGGCGATTACCGCGGGAAGACCTATGGTCCGTATCAAGCATCAGTAGAGGGTTTGGCGCGGGTCCGGGCCCACCTGCAGGGTCCGGTCTACGGGGTCTTGGGCAACCATGACACGGTACGCATGGTGCCGGCTTTGGAGGAGATCGGGATCCGGATGCTGCTCAACGAGGCGGAGGCAATCGAGCGGGGCGGGGAGCAGATTCACCTCGTCGGGATCGACGATGCCCATTATTACCGGGTGGACAACATCGAAAAGGCGGCCTCGAGCGTGCCTGCTGCGGATTTTTCGATCCTGCTTTCTCACACCCCGGAGATCTACCGGCAAGCCGCTCATGCGGGGTTCCGGGTGCTCCTGAGCGGGCACACCCACGGAGGCCAGATCTGTCTGCCCGGTGGCATCCCGATCATCCTTGATTCGGTGCTGCCGCGACGTATGGGGGCTGGAGCCTGGACCTATCGCGGCATGCGCGGGTACACCTCGGTCGGGGTCGGCTCCTGCATCCTCCCGGTGCGGCTCAACTGTCCTCCGGAAATCACATTGCATCGTCTGCTGCGCGCACCTCAATAAGGGCGATCGCGCAGGCGGAAAGCATACAGCAGACGAGAGAGCACGACCTCGCCGATAACGAACATCACGACGCACACCACAATGTCGGCGGCCG
>VAZT01000578.1 GCA_005884825.1 Alphaproteobacteria bacterium | reverse complement strand
TAGAGGAAGGGCTCGATACCGGCCCGATCCTGCTGCAGGAAACGGTGCCGGTCGCGCCCGATGCGACATGCGCCGGCCTCTCGGCCGAGCTCGCGATTCTCGGCGGGCGACTGATGCTGACGGCGCTCGACGGGGTCGCCGAAGGCCGGCTTGTTGGCACGCCACAGCCGCAGGAGGGCGTCACCTATGCGCCGAAGATCGGCCGGGAGGAAGCCCGGCTCGATTGGCGGCTGCCTTCGACCGATCTGGAGCGGCGGGTCCGGGCATTCGATCCGTGGCCGGGGTCTTTTTTCGAGACCGGCAGAGAGAGGATCCGGGTCCACGCGGCGGTCGATCTGCCGGGTCCGGCCGGGGGTGTGCCGGGCACTGTGCTCGACAACCGCTTGACCGTTGCGTGCGGCGAGGGCGTCCTGCGCCTGTTACGGCTGCAGCGGCCCGGCCGCGCTGCGCTCGACGCCCCGGCGTTCCTGCGCGGATTTCCGATCCCCCCCGGGACGAGGCTGCCGTGCCCCGCTACAAGCTGATCATCGAGTATGACGGGCGCGGGCTGGTCGGCTGGCAGCGCCAGGCAAACGGTCTTTCGGTTCAAGAAGCGCTCGAAACCGCGATCCATAAGTTCTGTGGGGAGACGGTCACCGTCCACGGGGCGGGGCGCACCGATGCGGGGGTGCATGCATTGGGGCAGACGGCGCATCTCGATCTCGCCCGCATAGCGGCGCCGGAGGTGCTGCGCGGCGCCGTCAACCACTATCTGCGGCCAAATGCGATCAGCGTCCTTGCCGCCGAGCGTGTTTGCGACGAGTTTGACGCGCGGCTGTCAGCGCTCAGCCGGGTTTATCTCTATCGCATCCTGAACCGCCGCGCCCCGCCTGCGCTCGAACGCGGCCGGGTTTGGCAGGTTGCCCCGGCGCTCGACGCCGACGCGATGCGCGCCGGCGCCTGTCACCTCGTCGGGCACCACGATTTTTCTACCTTCCGCGACGCGCTTTGCCAGGCGCGGTCGCCGCTGAAGACGCTCGACGCGCTGGAAATCGACCGGGCCGGCGACGAAATCCATATCACAGCGCGCGCCCGCTCGTTCCTGCACCACCAGGTGCGCAACATGGCCGGTACATTGAAGCTGGTTGGCCTCGGACGGTGGCATCCCGACGATATGGCGCGCGCGCTCGCGGCCCGCGATCGCCGAGCCGGCGGCCCGACCGCGCCGCCCGAAGGCCTCTACTTGGTCGAAATCCAGTATTCGTCGCACTGAGGCGCCGTCAGCGGAAGAATTCGATCTTCGCCTCGCGGAACCACAGGAAATTTGCCGGTGCGGCCGAAATCGGCCCGTTGATCGCAAAGACCGCGATCTCGAACTTGTCGCCGGGAGCAACCGGGTTGGCAAGCACGAGACGATGGGGCATGTTGAACCCCTGGATCGTGCCGGGGCTTGGGCGGCCGGCAGCCCGCGGCAATTCGCCATTGACCCAGATCTCCGCGTAATCGTCGACATTCACCCGCAGCACCGTCATCGCGCCCGAGGTGTCGAAACCCGCGGCATTTGCCGGGACCGTCAGCTTTGTGCGGTACCACAAGAACGACACCATGCCGCCGCCCCGCCTGGCGCCCAAATCGTCGGCGGCAACCACCGGCCACGCCGAATCATCAAAGCCGCTCACCCCGGCATATGGCTCTATGTCGTAGGTCGTCCTGAATTCAGGCATCGCGTCCGACAATGCCGGGCACTCGACAATCTTCGCCTCCATCGCCCTCCACTGCGCGTCGAATACCGCCGATCCCTTGACGGTCATTAAATCGACGACATGTGCCGGGGGCAGCAACGGCGCGCTGGGCGGGTGAGGCACGAGCAAGGGCGGCTTTGGCGGCGCGACAGAGACTGTCGGTCTAGTCCGTTTGTTCTCTGGCATTTCTGTCTCCCTATCAGCGAATCATCGAGTATAAGCGGACGCCTCACCCGGCTTAAGATCCGGGGGTCGGCACTGTGTCGCATAATAGGCTCGGGCTTGGCGGGTGAGGGTGACACCAATCCCCAGCGACCCGCGATCACATTCTCGGGGGTTTACGCCGGGGCGGGGATGGCACGCTGGTTGTACATAATCTTGCGCATTTGCGCCCGCTCCTCGTCGCTCAATGTGGCGGGGTCGACGCGGAGATTGTTGCCGGTCTCCATCCCGCGCTTGACCGCCGGGCGGTTGCCGACCTCGTCGAACCAACGTTTGAAGTATTTGAACTCGCCGATGTCCTGCCCTTGGGCCTCGGCGTTGACGGTCCACGGATAGGAAATCATGTCGGCGATCGTGTATTCGTCGCCGGCGAGATAGCGCCGGTCGTAGAGCCGGTTGTTCATGACACCGTAGAGCCGGTTGGCCTCGTCGGTGAAGCGGCGGATCGCATAGCTCAGGTCGCCGGCGTCGGGGCCGGCACGCCGGAAATGTCCGCACTCACCGAGCTTCGGGCCCTGATTGGCCATCTGCCACATGACCCACTGGGTGATTTCGTACTTCCCGCGCAGGTCCTGCGGGAAGAAGCGGCCCTCCTTTTCCGCGAGATACATCATGATCGCGCCTGATTCGAAAATGCTGATCGGCGCTCCGCCGCCCTTGGGATTGTGGTCGACCAGGACCGGCATGCGGTGGTTGGGATTGATCTTCAAGAATCCGGGTTTGAACTGGTCGCCGCGCCCGATATTGCAGGGGACCAAATTGTAATCGAGACCCAATTCTTCGAGCAGGATCGTGACCTTCTTCCCGTTCGGCGTCGGCCAAAAGTGGAGATCGAGCATCGCAAGCTCCTTTTCCTTTTGCTGAGTTTTGGGCCGTCGCACGACCGGGGTCACGCCGTGATAGACGCGGCTGTCGTCGACCAGCGCCGAATCGAGCGGGGCGGTCAGGGTGAAACTGCCGAGCGGGCGTCTGACGAGATCGTAGATCGTCGTTTCGCCGCTCGCGACGTTCTCCCGGCGGACCATCAGCACCAATACCCAGTCGACCCCGTCGCGGTGCATGCCTTCCGGGGTCGGCCGCCCCTCCTGGCCGGGCCGCGTCTCGATGCGGAACTGGTGGATTTCCACGTGCCAAGCCTCGGGGCGCAGCTCGGCCGGAGTGAGCCGGTCGAACAGGGAATGGCATGTGCGCAGGATCGCGGTCAGGGCCGGGTGGCGCGCAACCGCGTCGGTGACCGGTTCGAACCAGCGCTCGATGCCGCCATTGAGCGGGTTGTAGTCGCGGCTTTGATAGTGCGGCTGATGCGGCTTCCTCGTGATCCCGGCCGGTGCGGCGCGAAAAACGCCGAACCGGCGGCGGCGGTAGCGTCCGCCATCGGCCATGTAGGCGTCGACACCGAGATGGCCCCAGGTCGCGGCAAAATCCTCCCAATCGGCAAGGCCGGCTTCTTGCAGCAGCAGCCGCATTTCCGGCGCGCGCACGAAAGCAAAGCCGTTGCGCCTTATTGTGTCGGCGACCGGAGTGAGCGAGTCTGTCATCGGGAATTCTCGCGTCACAAGACGGCTTCGGCGACGACCCTCAGCGCTTCCGGTGTCGCGCCGACCAGCAATATCGTGCCGATCCGGTGATCCTTGGCGACCTCCTTCCACGCTTCGAGCCGATCCTTGATCCGGTCCTTTGGACCGACCAGCGAGGTTTCGTCGATTAGCGCGTCTGGCACGGCCGCCTCGGCCTCCCTGCGCCGGCCGGCGAGGAAGTGGTCCTGGATCTCGACCGCTGAGGCTTCGTAGCCGAGCCGCTTGGCCAGGTCGTTGTAGTAATTCTTCGATCGCGCGCCCATGCCCCCAATATATAGGGCCAGCTGTGGCCTGATCTTATCGCGGCAGCCCGCGAGGTCGTCGCCGAGCGCCACCCGGACGTAGGGGACGATGTCGAAATCGGCGAGGGTTTTGCCGTCACCCGCCTTGGCAATCCCCTCCAGCACCGGAGCGGTGATCGCCTCGGCCTTCTCCGGCGCCATGAAGAACGGCAAGACGCCGTCCGCCACTTCACCGGCCGTGCGCAGCCCGGCCGGCGCAAACGAGGCGGTATAGATCTTCAAGCTGGGATCCCCGTGGATTATGCTGCGCAGCGGCTTGCCGAGCCCGGTGGCGCCCGGCCCGTTATAGGGGATTTGATAATGCTCGCCCTGAAACTCCAGCGGCGCCTTGCGCAGAGAAACCGGTTGCCGGAAAGCGCCTGCAATGTCATCGCCGTCATCGCCGCGCAGGCCGGTGTGCGCGCCGGCATCTGCATGATGCTGGTGCCGGCTTTGATCTTCTTTGTCTGCGCCAACACCCAGGCGACCGGGGTCACCGCATCGGTGCCGTAGGCCTCGCCGCACCACACCGCGTCGTAGCCGAGCCGCTCCGCCTCCCAAACGGTCTCCATATCGACGCCGGATTCGGGCGAGACTCTAAAGGTGATGGCGAGTTTCATTTTCGGCTCCGTTCCACGAAATCACCGTCATGTATGGACCTTTCCCCGGATGCAAGGTCGAAAGCGGCTTGGACGGTCATGTATTCGGGATTTCGCTGCCCCGGCTCAGGCGGGCCAGGATGGGCTCAGCACTTCTCGATGATGCGCCGCGCTCGGGCCTTTTGAGCCCGTGCGCCTCCATGAGGCGAGGGGAAAGTCCATCCCAGGATGGCGCACGTCCAGCTTCGGAGTGCTGAGAACCTCACCGCAAATGGTTCGCGCGGAATCTGGCTATTGCCGCCCATAATGTTTTCGCGGGCCTCCTAAACGGCGCTGGGTCGGCGAGTCCCCGGTGTTCGCGCGCGTTCAGATGTTCAACTCAGTCGTGAGGTCCTGGGAGAGCGGGTCGCATGGTGAGTCCGGCGTATCCTCCTGATCACTGGTTTCGTCGAGGATCGGATCAGCACGCAATCTCGAGCGAGGACGCGATTGGTACCACACGACCATGAAGTTGAAGTCTCGCGCGAGTTGGGCGGTCGTCTTGCACGCACGTTCAGCCCGTTCGACGAGCACGGCCAATTCCTCGACCACAGGAATGGGGGTTTTTCCTTGCATGCCAATCTGCTCACGTTGTTGAACGCGGGTTCGTTAATGAATCGGACGCCCCGGACGCGTCCATTCGAGCGTCCAGGATTCGTCAAAAGTATCCGCTACTTGGCCCCTGATTGCTGCAGACCGGCTTGTATCCGGGGCGGCGTTCGGCGTTAATATTGGGAGATGTGACAATTCGGGGTTCAGAGCTGTGACGCCTCATCTTCCGATCGTGGGCATCGGTGCCTCGGCCGGTGGGGTCGAGGCGCTGGAGGCATTTTTTAGAGCCGTGCCGGCCGAGAACGCCATGGGTTTTGTGGTTGTCACCCACCTGCCGCCAAACCGCGACAGCCTGCTGGCCGAGATCCTCGGGCGCGCTACCCGAATGCCGGTGGTCGACGCACGAGACGATCAGCCGGTCGAAGCGCAGCACGTCTACGTCCTGCCAGCCGGCGCAGTCTTGACGATGCATAAGGGGCGGCTTCGTCTTCGGTACACCGGGGCTGCGGAACGCGAACGCGCCCCGATAGATGTGTTCTTCACCTCCCTCGCCGAGGACCAGGGAGAGCACGCTATAGGTGTCGTGCTCTCCGGCGGCGGCAGCGACGGGACGCTCGGTCTCAAGGCGCTCAAGGAGAACGGCGGGTTGACGATCGCCCAAGGTGCGAAGGTGACCCGGCCCCGGTTCGCAGACATGCCTTCCAACGCGGTGGCAGCGGGTTTTGTCGATCTTGTGCTGCCGGTCGAGGAAATCCCAAAGCGAATCATCGCCTATGTCCGCAATTGGCCGGCTCTCGACGCGGAACGTTCGGATGAGGCACGTCACCGGGACGGATTCTTTCGAACAGTATTTCGACTACCTGCGCCAAAAACCGGAAGAGTCGCAGGCATTGCTTGCCGACCTGCTTATTTCCGTCACCACCTTTTTTCGCGATCCCGATGCTTTCGAAGCGATTGCAAAAAAGGTCATTCCGCGCCTGTTCGAGCATCCGGAATCGGCAATCCGCGTTTGGGTGGCCGGTTGCGCGACCGGCGAGGAGGCCTATTCGATCGCCGTGCTGTTGCGCGAGCATATGGATATCTTGGAGGCGCCGCCAAAGGTCCAGATCTTCGCCACAGATATCGACGAGACCGCGATGACCGTGGCCCGCACCGCGCGTTATCCGGCCGCACTGGTCAACGACATCGCGCCCGAGCGGCTGAAGCGCTTTTTTGTTCAGGAAGGCGCCAGCTATCGTGTGGCCAAGGATTTGCGCGAGATGTGCATCTTCTCCAACCACAGTGTGATCCGCGACCCGCCTTTCTCGCGCCTCGACCTGATCTCCTGCCGCAACTTGCTGATCTATCTGAAGCCTGGGCTTCAGGGGCAGGTCTTCCCGTTGTTCCATTATGCTCTACGGCCCGGCGGATATCTCTTCCTCGGGCTTTCCGAAACTATTGCACGATATACGGACCTGTTCCTTCCGCTCGACAAGACAAACCGCGTCTTCCGGCGCCGCGATCTGGTCGCGCGAACCCCCATGCCGTTCCGACATTTGCTGGCGCACACCGGTCGAAGAGGTACGACCTCGGTGGTTGGCGATGGTCAAGGGCTGAACCGCCCCGACTTGCTGCGCAAGGCAGCCAACACCATTGTCGAGCAATTTGCGCCGGCCTACGTGATCGTCGACGAATCCGGCCACGCGCTTTATTTCTCCGCCGGCACCGGAAAATATCTGCAGGCTGCAGCCGGCCCCCCGAACCGCGACATCATTGCCATGGCGCGCCCGGGATTGCGCCCGGATTTGCGGGCATTGCTGCACCAGGCCAGACAATCGGATCGGCGCGTGACCCGTGATAGGGTTGCAGTGCAGGTCAATGGCGGCGTCCAAACGATCAGCTTGACGGTCGAGCCGATCAAAGAGGGCAACGAGACGGCTTACGGCATCGTGTTCATCGATCGCGGTCCGATCGATACGGAGCATGAAGACGCCAACTCGGAAACCTCGGAAACCAAGGACATCACCGTCCGACAGATCGAAAGGGAGCTGAACGAGACCAAGGAGCGCCTGCAGTCGACGATCGAGGAGCTCGAGACGGCCAACGAGGAGTTCCGATCTTCCAATGAAGAGCTGCTTTCGGTCAACGAGGAGCTGCAATCCGCCAATGAAGAGCTCGAAACCTCGAAGGAGGAGCTGCAATCGGTCAATGAGGAGTTGCAGACCGTCAATAACGAGCTCAGGAGCAAGATCGATGAGTTGGACCGCGCCAACAGCGACCTGACCAATCTGTTACAAAGCACCCAGATCGCGACCGTATTCCTCGACCGGGATCTCGTGATCCGCAACTTTACGCCGGCGGTGACTAAACTGTTCAGTCTGATCCCCGGCGACCGCGGCCGTCCGCTGACCGACATTACCAACCGCATCGACTATCCGGAGCTGGAAAGCGACATCAAAACGGTATTCGCCGGCGAAATGATCGAGCGCCCAGTGCGCCTCGCCAGCGGGCAGGGCCATTATCTCGCACGCATCCTGCCATATCGGACCGAGAACGAGATTGATGGCGTGCTCCTGACCTTTGTCGATGTTACCAAGATGATCGCTGCCGAGGAGCAGCAGAAGGTGCTCACGGCCGAGCTCAGCCACCGCGTCAAGAATGCTCTCGCGGTGGTTTCATCGATCACCGAGCGAACGTTGCCGGACGGCGAGGCCAAAAATGACCTAATAGGTCGTTTCCACGCTCTCGGGCACGCCCACGATTTGCTGTCTCGAGCCGGCTGGGCCGAGGCGTCGCTGCGAGACCTGATCCTGGCCGAGCTGTCGCCGCACGCCGCCGCCGACGGCGGCAACCTGAAGGTCGGCGGACCGCCGGTCATGCTGAAGCCGCAGGCCGCCCTCTTGCTGACGCTCGTGCTTCACGAGCTCTCGACCAACGCCGTGAAATATGGCGCGCTTTCGATCGCCGGTGGCCGCGTCGAGGTCGCTTGGGGCATCACCGCCAACCCTCCTCGACGCTTCGAGCTTACGTGGAAGGAGACAGGCGGACCAAAGATCGACACGTTGACGCCGCGCGGCTTTGGCACGGAACTGATCGAACGCGGCATTCGTTTCGAGTTGCAGGGCGAAGCGACCCTTCAGGCGGTGGATGGCGGGCTTAATTGCAGGATCATTATTCCGGCTAACCCCCAATACATAACTTTTGGATCGCCACCCGATAGGCCAGTTATTGAGGAGGCCGCCTCATGACAGCTGCGCTCGAGGGTCGACGAATATTGGTCGTTGAAGACGAGTTTCTCGTCGCGGTGCTGATCCAAGACATGCTGGAGAGTGCAGGCTGTGTAGTCTCGGGCCCGATCCCGAGAATTGCCGAGGCTCTCGATGCTGCGGGCCACGAGACCTATGATGCAGCGGTCCTCGACATCAATGTGGCCGGAGACCGCATTGATCCGGTCGCTGCGGCGCTGTCCGGCCGGAATGTCCCGTTCCTGTTTGTCACCGGCTACAGCACCGGGGCCTTGCCTGAGGAGTATGCCGGGCGGCCGCGCCTCTGCAAGCCGTTCAAGATGGCAGATCTGCTCAGTGCATTATCGGCTCTTGTGAAGCCTCCGAT
>VAZT01000577.1 GCA_005884825.1 Alphaproteobacteria bacterium | reverse complement strand
CGTTCCCCATCGACGTCGTATGGTGCGGCGGCATCGAGCGCATCTGCGCGAGGGTTTTATCAACGATGTCCGGCCGCAGGCGCACTCCTTCGGCGAGACCGACGGCTACGGTTTCGCGTAACGCCCCCTCATAGAGGGCCAGGAGATCGGGATCGTCGCGCCACTTTCCGAGCGGCAATCGGGTCAGCGCATTGAGCCCGCTGAGGGGTACCAACAAGATGAATTTCTCCCATACCGGGACCATGATGTCCGGACTCAGCACGCCCTCGAACCCCGCCGCTTCGCAGAGATCGCGCAACCGCCGGCCGCGCTCGCTGACGTGGCTGTCGAGCTCGCCAAACGTCATCCGCTGATAGGTGCCGGTCTGGCGGATAAGTCCGGGCGCGATGATCGCGCCGGTGACGAACGCCATGCCTCCCATGACTGCGTCGTACCCGAGGATCGAGGTCAAGCGTTGAGCAGCATCGACGCCGTTCTGCAACGGAATGACGGCAGTCTGCGACCCGATAATCGCCCGGATCTGCTCCGCGACAACTTCGAGGTCCCATAATTTGACACAGCACAGAACAATGTCGACGGTGCCGATCCCGGCAATGTCGTCGGTGGCCTGCGCCGGCCGGATGTGAGTTTCGCCACGATCCCCCTCGATGCGAAGTCCGTTCTCGCGTATCGCCGCGAGGTGCGCGCCGCGCGCGACAAAGGTCACATCCGCCCCGGCCTTGGCGAGCGAGGCGCCATAGGGCCCGCCAATGCCGCCAGCGCCGATCACCGCGATGCGCATTCAACCCCCCTTTCAAGCCCTGGAAGCTGTCCCCGACTTATACGTCGAGATCGCGGGCGAAGCGGGCGTTTTTCTGGATGTAGTCGAAGCGCAGCTCAGGGCGCCGGCCCATCAAGGTCTCGACCAAGGCCTTGGTGCGTTCGAATTCCTCCGCGGGCAATTCTATCGCTGCGGGATCGGGTTTCGCCGGCAGGGTCACCCGCAGCAGCGTGCGCTGCGCCGGGTCCATCGTTGTCGCCTTCAGATAGCGCGCCGGCATTTCGCCGAGACCCTTGAACCGGCTGATTTCGACCTTGCCGCGGCCATTGAAGGCGCTGTGCAGCAACTCCTCGCGATGCGCATCGTCCCGCGCGTAATGGGTGACGTCGCCCTGCGTCAGCCTGTAGAGCGGCGGCAATGCCAAGAAGAGATGCCCGTTTTCGACCAGCCTCGGCATCTCGCGAAAGAAGAACGTCATCAGCAGCGACGCAATATGCGCGCCGTCGACATCGGCGTCCGTCATGATGATGACGCGCTCGTAGCGCAACCCCTCCTCGCGGTAGTGCGACCCCGAACCCGCGCCGAGCGCGAGGATAATGTCCGAAAGCTCCTGGTTGGCGCGCATCTTGTCGGCGGAGGCGCTGGCCACGTTGAGGATCTTGCCGCGCAACGGCAGGATCGCCTGGGTCTCGCGATCGCGCGCCTGTTTGGCCGAGCCGCCGGCGCTGTCGCCCTCGACGAGAAAAATCTCGGTGCCGGCGGCGCTGTCGCGGCTGCAATCGGCGAGCTTGCCGGGAAGCCGCAATTTGCGGGTCGCGGTCTTGCGCGCCAGCTCGCGCTGCTGACGGCGCCGCTGGCGCTCCTCGGCACGTTCGGCAATGCGGTCGAGAAGCACGCGTGCGGTCGCCGGATCGGCGCTGAGCCAATGGTCGAAATGATCCTTGACGGCACTCTCGACCAGCCTCGTCGCCTCGGCGGAGGCCAGCCTCTCCTTGGTCTGGCCCTGGAACTGCGGGTCGCGGATGAACAATGACAGCAGCATCGCCGCGCCGCTCGTAACGTCTTCGCCGGTCGCCTGGGCGATGCGGCGGTTGCCGGCGAGCTCGCCATAGCCTTTGACGGCGCGCAACAGAGCGCTCCTCAGCCCCGCCTCGTGCGTGCCGCCCTCGGGGGTCGGGATGGTGTTGCAATAGGAATGGCTGAACCCTTCCTCCTCGTTCTCGGGCCAGGCGACCGCCCACTCCACACCGCCGCCTTCCGCAAAGTCGATTTGCCCGACAAACGGCCGGGGCGTCAGCATCGCGTGGCCGTCGAGGCTCGCCGCGAGGAAATCGCCGAGCCCGCCGGGGAAATGAAGCTTCGCCTCGGCTGGGACGCCCTCCGGACGCGGCACGGAAGGGTCGCAGCTCCAGCGAATTTCGAGGCCGCGGAACAGGTATGCCTTGGACCGCGCCATGCGGTAGAGCGTCGCCGGCCGGAAGCCGAGCTCGCCGAAAATTTCAGGGTCGGGATGGAAGCGCACCGTCGTGCCGCGCCGGTTGTGCACCGGCCCGCGGTCCCCCAGGCTCGTCTTCGGTATTCCCCGGCAATAGCTCTGGCTCCACAGCTTGCGGTCGCGCGCGACCTCGACCTCGAACTCGTCCGCGAGCGCGTTGACGACCGAGACCCCGACGCCGTGCAGACCGCCCGAAGTCCGATAGGCCTCGCCGCCGAATTTGCCGCCCGAATGGAGGGTCGTCAGGATCACTTCGAGCGCCGATCTGTCAGGGAACCGCGGATGCGGATCGACCGGGATGCCGCGGCCGTTATCACGGACAGTGACCCAGTTACCGGCGCCGAGCTCGATCTCGATGCGGGTGGCATGGCCGGCGACCGCCTCGTCCATCGCATTGTCGAGGATTTCGGCGACGAGGTGATGCAGCCCGCGCTCGTCGGCGCCGCCGACATACATCCCGGGGCGGCGGCGAACCGGCTCCAGCCCCTCCAGGACCTCGATGTCTTTGGCGGAATAGCTGTCACCGGGTTTCGCAGGCGGCGTGTCGAAGAGATCGGGCATGGCACGAATATACGGAGGGCTGGCGTTCCTGCAAGCAGGATGAAGTATGGAGTTGCGTCTCTTACCACAAGATGTTGGACAGAACTTTGACGGATCGAACCGTCTGGGCACAGCTATTCGTGGCGATCCACATGGCCCCATCAGGAGGGCGGGCTGAGGGAACTCTCGCGGACCTTGGGGATTTACGCTTATGATGACCCCTGCGATGATGACCAACGAGCGCAAGATATGGGAAGCGGTGCTGCTTCTCGTACGGCGGCACGGCGCGGCTGCGGCGGAAATAGCGCACCGCGAGGCGCAGCGCTTGCGCAGCGACGATGACGAACTGACCTGTGTCGTCTGGTGCTGGATCGCCCGCTCGACCGCAGAATTGCTGCGACCGATCCCAGGCGAAGACGAGCGGGTGCACTGAGCCCCTGCAGTCGTTTGCGCGCCGGCCCTTCACGGGAGGCGCGGGCGATGCGATATTCCATCGCTTGTACTTCGAGTCCGAAAGGAAGGGCATGGCAGAGG
>VAZT01000549.1 GCA_005884825.1 Alphaproteobacteria bacterium | reverse complement strand
GGCCATCAGAATCTGGGCGAGCAACGGATCGGGGTAGAGCGCGATCGGCGCGACCAGCTGATCGAGCTGGGCCTGGGTCAGCAGCGGCGCCGGCGGCGTCGCTGCCGGTGCCGCCGGCGGCACGGCCGCCGTGTTCGGAGCCGGCGTGGCAGCCGTCGCGGACGGCGCCGGTATCGGCGGAATATCCTGGGCGACAGCAACGCCGCCTATGGCAATGCAGGCGAGGGAAGCGGCGATTCCTCCCCGAGAGATCCCGATCGTCCAGCCGCGCATCGTTTCCTCCGAGATCGAACTCACGACCACAACGTTCTTAGCCGGTGGTTGTTCCCGCATCAAGCTGTTTGGCAGTAATTATAACGTGCGGGATGACGACCAAGGTAACGGAAAAAGGGTCGAGCGCGCAGGGTTACGCAGGGTCACGGTCGACCGCGCTAGGCTATTTGTGACCAAGTCATTGGTCAGCAGATGCGGGGTGAAAAGGGTCAGTCTAGAAATAACCGTAATTGCGTGATATCCAACTCTGGAGAGTTTCCAATGCAGCCGACCGAGAGCTTCTATGTTCCTAAACCCAATTTACTGTTATTTACAGTGGACAACAACTAAGATCAGCCATTGCTTTCGCTGTTGTTTCGCACTCCGGGCGGCCGAAAGGCGAGGATTCCGCGGCGATGGTGAGACCGCGGGCTGTTTTTTCGCTGCATTTAACAGCGATATCAGCGAGCGTTGTTCGCTTCTGCACACCAGCCGAAGATGGCCTTGACCGCGTCGTAGGCCCGCCAACGGCAGGCGGGTAAGGCTTGCCTTCCTTGAAAAATCATGCTTGCGGCTATAAGTGACCAACTAATTGGTCAGGAGGTGCCGGTGATAAGGGTCAGTCTTGCGGACGCGAAGGCACGTTTGAGCGAACTGGTCGAACGCGCCGCTGCCGGCGAAGCGGTTTGCATCACGCGCCGCGGCAAGCCCGTCGCACAGATCACCGCGGTTGACGCCCCGCGCAAGCGCATCGATGCAGCGGCTTTGCAGGCGGTGACGGATGCGATGCCGATGCTGTCGGAGAGCGCCCGCGAGTTTATCCGTCGGATGCGCGATGAAGATCGGTATTGATGCTCTATCTCGATACCTCGCTGCTCGTTGCGGCTTTGACGAACGAGCCGGAAACCGCGCGGATGCAGGGCTGGCTGGCGCGGCAACCGGGCGGCCACCTGGCAATCAGCGACTGGGTCACGACCGAGTTTTCTTCCGCCCTCTCGGTCAAGCTGCGCACCAGGCAAATCGAACCCGTTCACCGCGCGGATGCGCTGGCGGTGTTCAACCGGTTGGCCACGGAGAGCTTTACAGTGGTGCCGGTGTCGCGGTTGGAGTTCCGCACAGCAGCTCGTTTCGTCGAGCAACACGCATTGGGCTTGCGCGCCGGCGACGCCTTGCATCTCGCGATCTGCGCCGATCATGGCGCGACGCTCTGCACACTCGACCAGCGGCTGAGCGATGCTGGTTCGGCGCTTGGGTTGAAGACAATGCTAGTTTAACCTCGCCCACTTTCGCTGGGGCCGTGAGAAGCGCTTTTGATCAGGCGCGCCAACGCAGGGCGAAATCCGCGTCTTGCTCTGGCAGGGTCCAGATCGCGCGCAGATGGTCCCGCTGCATTGGCCGAACTCATGCTCGATTCCCCTCCCGCTGCGAGGATTTGATCTCGGCGGCGGTGGCGCGGGCGCGGGAGGCGCCGTCGCGGGCCATTTCGGCGCACAGGCCGGTGTAGGCGGTCGGGTCGAGCAAGGCGGCGATCTGTTTTGCGTCCAGATGCGCGGTCACGCGCGGGTCGGCGGCCAATAGCTCGGCGAAGGAGCGGCCTTCGACAAAGGCTGACTGCGCGGCGTCGTAGACGACGTCGTGGGCGTGCTGGCGGCCGATTTGGGCGCCGAGATCGAGCATGACGGCTTCGGCCATGATGAGGCCGCCGCCGAGATCGAGGTTGCGCCGCATGCGCGCGGGGACGAGGCGCAGGCCGCGCATCACCTCGACGAGCCGGCTCAACGCGTCCCCCAAGGCGATCGAGGCGCGCGCCTCGGCGGCGTCCATGATCAGGCTCGTCGTGCGGTCGGCTTCGTGCTCGGTCTGCATCGCTTCCAAAGCCAACGGCACCGCGGCGCGGACCTCGGCCGCAGCGGCGATGATGTCCTGGCAGAGCTTGGGGTTGCGTTTTTGCGGCATCGTCGAGCTGCCGACCGTGCCGGGCGGCACCGGCTCCTCGACCTCGCCGAATTCGGTCTTCATCAAGGTGTAGATCTCGCGCGCGATCTTGCTGCAGGTCGCGGCCAAGAGGCCCAAGAGGCAGATGTTCTCGGCGAGATGGTCGCCGAGCGCGCGCGACGGCACCGTCATCGGCGGCATGCCGAGATGGTGGCCGATGCCGGCCTGCACCGCCGGCCCGTCCTTGCCGAGCGAGGCGAAGGTGCCGGCGCCGCCGCCCAGCATCGCGACAAAGATCCGCGGCGCCGCCTGTTTGAGGCGCTCGACATGACGCAGCAATTCGTCGATCCACACCGCCGGCTTGTAGCCGAAGGTCGCCGGCACCGCGTGCTGGCCGTGGGTGCGGCCGGCGATCGGCATGTCGGCGCCGCGCTCGGCGAGATCGGCCGCGGCGAGCAGCGCGTCGCCGATCAGCCGCAGGAAGATGTGGTGCGCCTGCCGCAGGACCAAGAGATCGCCGGTCTGGGTGATGTTCTGCGTCGTCGCGCCCCAATGCACCCAGCCGCCATGCGGCTCGCCGACGACCCGGCTCAATTCCCAGACCAACGGCACGATCGTGTGGCCGGTGCGCGCGAACCCCTCGTCGATGCGGGCGCGGTCGAGCAGGTCGAAGCGCGCGGCGCGGGCGATCGCCTCGGCCGCGTCTTTCGGGATGATGCCGAGCTCGGCCTGGGCGCGGGCGAGGGCGACCTCGACATCGAGCCAGGCCTGCCAGCGGTTTTCCTGCTTGTAGAGGGCGCGGATGCCGGGATCCGAGACACGCGCGGCAGTCGGCAGTTCGTCACTCATGACATGACCCTCACGCAGATCCGTTCTATCTCAACGCTGTCATTCCGGGACGCGCCCGTCAGGGGCCGGGCCCGGAATCCATGAACACGGGCCTCTGGAAAATGCATTGCGGGCTCGCGGCTGCGTCGCGCCCCGGAATGACGAAGGCGGTCATGCCGCGTGATCCTCCGCCTGCTCGATTGTCGGCGCGTCGCCGGCCAGGGTCGTGCGGCGCATGTCGCGGATTTCGTTGCGGTCGCCGAAGCGGCGCGCGCGGTGCATGACCTGGCGGTTGTCCCACATCACGAGGTCGCCCG
>VAZT01000548.1 GCA_005884825.1 Alphaproteobacteria bacterium | reverse complement strand
GGTGGCGTTGTCCCACATCAGAAGATCTCCGACCTGCCATTTGTGGCGGTAAAGAAATTCCGGCCGCACGCAATGGGCGTCGAGTTCGGCGATCAGCTCGATCGCCTCGTCCTCCGGCATGCCTTCGATGCCGGCGCACTCGCCCGCCGTGACATAGAGCGATTTGCGGCCGGTATAGGGATGTGTACGGACAATCGGATGAGCGATGTCAGGGGTTTCCGCTAGCTGCTCCGCGGTGAGCTTGGGACGCGGGCTATCGGCGATCCGCCGGCGAGCCGAATAGCGGTGGATCGCCTTCAGCCCGTCGATGCGCTGCCTCATTGATATCGGCAGCGCCTCGTAGGCGGCGATCGTGTTCGCGAAGACAGTGTCGCCGAGCGGCTCGCCGTCCCGATATGGCACCTCCTTCGCGTAGAGCAGCGAGCAGCGGCTCGGCCGACGGCGATATGAGGTATCCGTGTGCCAGGTGAAACCTGCATCGGCGAGGCCGATGTGCTCGCCGGCCCCGTTGCGGATATTGGAAATCAGCAGAATTTCCGGATAACCAGGAAGCAGGTACTTCTTGACGATGTGGGTTTCGAGCTCTCCGAACCGAGAGCTGAACTCGATGTGCCGCTCGTTTGTCAGCTGCTGTCCGCGAAAGACGACGACAATATTGTCGTGGAAGATGCGCTCGATCTCGCGGAACGTCGGATCGTCGATGTCCTGCGAGAGATCGAAGCCGATTTCCGCGCCGCAGGCCGCACCGCTTTTCCTCACCGCAGGCCGCATCGCGCCCTCCCGCGCTGTGACACGGAGCCACAAATGTCTTTAACGCGTTCTTAACCCATAAGGGGTTCGATGTCCCTAGCATGGATTCGTGAGATCAAGCAGCCAATGGCGCGCATCCTCTTGACCGAGCCGGATCGAGCAATTCGCGAGTTTATCGCCGGCATTCTGAGCGAGTTCGGCCACGATGTCGTCGCGTCCGAGAACATCGTCGAAGCCGAAGTGTGGCTCGCGACTTCGCCGATCGACGTCCTCGTCACCGACCTCGTGCTGCGCAGCGAGCAAGGGGTGATGTTGAGCAGAAGCTGCTCCGAGCTCGGGATTCCTACGGTCACCTTGTCCGGCGGGGATTTTCTTCCCGGCCAAGTCTCCCGGCCCCCGCCGTTGCTCGAAAAGCCGTTCCGGTTTTCCGATTTGCAACGTGTCCTGCACGCCGTCGAGACGGCACAATCGGCAGCGGCCGTTCACCGTCCGAGAATCAGCGCCGCCTGATCATCTGGGCGCACAATGGCCAACTCGGTATTTGCCTCTCTTTGCGTAACCGCTGGGGACCCAGTACTGACCCTTGCCGCAATTGTGATGAGCAACCGGCACGCTTCTCGATATCGGGCCGGCGGTAACGCTGCTCGACAGCGATGGTGCGGCGCCTGCAGTCTGGACGCCCACGGCCAAGCCGAGGGCGGTGAGGCATCCCAATAGATTAGTGCGCATATGATCCTCCGCTAAAGTTTATCGGTCCCTCGCCGGCCGCTCGCCCGGCGGAGGATCGACGACCGTTCCCGACACCGGTTCTATCCAGACGAGATTGTCCTCGACGGCTCTCACTCCCGGAACGTTCTCGGCGACAACCCGCAGTGCCTGCCGCTCCTTCTCCTCGAGAATAACGCCGTTGAGATCGACGACGCCGTCCTTTACCGAGATCGAGAGCCCGTCCTTCGGAACCCACGCCGCCTTCGCCAGCTCGGCCAGGATCTGTTCGCGGATGGCGTCGTCGCTGCGGTGCTCGGAATGTTGCGCCTCGATCGCGCGCAATAGGGCACGAAGCAAGTCCAGGCGGCTGACCACACCGACCAGGACGTCACCCTCGACGACGGGCAGACGTTTGATCCGGCGGCGTTCCATCAGCCCAACTACTTCGTCGAGCGGCGTGTCCCCGGCCACGCTGATCACATTGGTGGTCATGATCTCTTCGACTTTGCGGCCGTGGGTCCTGACATACTCGCCGGCCATGCGTCCGGGCCCCATCAATATTTCGAGCCAGCGTGGCCGGTGCCTTTCGGTGCCCGTCTCGCCGCGGCGCAGGAGATCGCCTTCGGTTAGAATCCCGACGACTTTGCCGTTGTCCAAGACCGGCAATCCGCTGATGTTGTTATCGAGCATCATCCGGATGGCGTTCGCCACCGACGTTTCCCGTCCGACCGTCAAAACGTCGCGCGTCATCACGTCCGAGGCCTTCATCTCTCGGCTCCTCGTTCGTCGATCACTCCCGCCGCGGCGAGCGCCGCAACCGTGTCCCCGCCACCGGCGACGCTGAGCAATTTCCCTGTGCGAGTCAGCTCGGCGACTCGTTTGGCGACTGCACTCGTGCCGCGGTTGAATGGTGGTGTCTCGAACGCACCGAGCGGCCCGTTCCAGACGAGCGTGCGAGCCTCGTCGAGGGCGGCGCCTATGCGCGCCACGGTTCTTGTTCCGACATCGAGGATCATCGCGTCGTGCGGCACCATGTCGATCGCGACCTCGCGGGTAGTGACCCCTGCTGCCAGCTCGGAGGCGACGACGGCATCTTCGGGGAGAATGACGCGGCAGTTCTGTTCCCGCGCGAGGGAGAGCAATTGGCGGGCCGTCTCTGCCATGTCGCGCTCGCAGAGCGAGCGGCCAACTTCCTTCCCTTCGGCCAACAGCAATGTGTTTGCCATCGCTCCGCCGATCGCCAGCAGGTCGACCTTCCCGATGATGAACCGCAACAGGTCGAGCTTTGTCGACACCTTGGCGCCCCCGATAAGGGCAAGGACCGGCCGCGTCGGGCTGTCGAGAGCGGCGGTCAGCGCGTTCAGCTCGGCTTCCATCAGTTTTCCGGCGGCAGCCGGCAGCAAATGCGCGAGAGCGTCGATCGAAGCATGCGCGCGATGCGCTGCGGAGAAGGCGTCATCTATATAGACTTCGCCGAGTTCGGCGAGGGCGCGCGCAAAATCGGGAGAGTTGGCTTCCTCTTCCTTGTGGAAGCGAAGATTTTCCAACAGCGCGACTTCGCCGGGCCGAAGAGCCGCGACCACCCGTTTCGCCTCCTCGCCGACGCAATCGGCTGCAAAGGCGACATGACGGCCGCCGACCACCTTCTCTAACGGCGCGACCAGCGGCTGCAGTGAGAAGACCGGGTCGGGCTTACCTTTCGGACGGCCGAAATGCGACATGACGACTACTTTGGCGCCTTTGCCGATCAACGCCTCAATGGTCGGGGCGAGCCGTTCGATGCGGGTTGCATCGGTTACCTTGCCGTCTTTGACCGGGACGTTCAGATCGGCGCGCAACAGCACCGTCTTGCCGCGGACATCGATGTCGTCGAGGGTGTGAAATTTCGGCATGGGAGCACACACTCTTGGCTCGCCCGTTGTCGCCTGCGGCGACACTTCATGCAACCCTATACGCCGATTGCGCGCCCGATTCATTCCTCATCTCTGCGGATTTGGCCTCATCTCTGCGGATTCGGGAAGTCGTCGTCCTTCTGGTTAACGAAGATGAGGGCAACCAGAATAGTCAAATAAAACCGGAAAGCGGCCTCTTGGCCGTTCCAACTGGGCGATTGCCACATCTGAAACCATTCACCACCGACAACCATAAAACCGAAGAACCATACCAGGAAGCCGCAGGTAGCGCCGATGAAGACGAACCGTTTGGCGCGGTTGAAGCGGTCTGCGCCGGAGCGCAACTGCCGCAGCAGAGCGACCGCCGCGCTCGCCAGCGTCAAGCCGGTTAATCCTTCACCGAAAATAATCAGGCAATAAGCAGCATTCCACAGTGCCGGAGAAGTTACCCGGCGATAGAGCAGCGAATTTCCCGGGAAAGTCGTGTCCATGCTGAGCACATGGCGCACGAATTCGAAATTCGTGCCGTAGTCGGTGAGATTGTCGAAGGTGACGAGAATGGCGAAACCCGCCAGGCACGCCACCATCGTGATCTTGGCGATACGCATTTCGAGCACGGCCTGCCCCTGCGAACGGTTTGTCGTTCGCCCGGCTATACGGGTTTCGGCGAGCGTATAAAATCGTTTGAGACTAAAAATCACCGCCGCGGTTTGAGGTCGACGAGGAGGAGGACATGGCAGCTGACGTACTAGTCAGGAATGCGTGGTACGTAGCCGGGCTGTCGCACGAATTTGCGCCGCAGCAGCTGCAGGGTCAGGTCATTGCGGAAAAGCCGCTGGCCATGTGGCGCACGGCAGGAGGGCCAGTCGTCGCGTTCGATGAGCGGTGCTGCCACAAGAGGATGCCGCTCTCACAAGGGAGGCTGATCGACAGCGACCTGCTCGAATGCGCGTATCACGGCCTGTGCTACGACGCCGCCGGCCGCTGCGTCCGGGTGCCGTCGCATCCCGACGGGCGCATCCCGCCGCAGGCCCGGCTGCGGCCGTTTCCGGTCATCGAGCAGGACGGGCTCGTCTGGGTATGGACCGGTGACCCGGCCAGAGCCGCGGCCGTCCGGCCGCCGCGCCTGCCGGAGATAGCCGACCCCGCATGGGAAACAGCCGATACCGGGCCGATGGCGGTGCCTGCCAACACATTGTTGCTGATCGAGAACCTGCTCGACATCTCGCATTTCTACCCGCTGCACGACGGCAATATCGGCGATGTCGAGAATAGCCGCATCCCGTTCGAGCTCGACGAGGGGACCCGCGACGGCAACCCCTATATCGGAACCATCCGCGAGGCCCGCGGCTACCGGCAGCCGCCCTTTCTCGAAGATTACTTGGGATACGACATCGTCGACCGTGACCACACGCACTACATGCTGAGCCCCGCAGTAACCCGCGTGGAGATGCGCGTGTGGCCCGCGGGCCAGCATGGCAATAAGAGCGCGGAGCGCGGCTACATCATCGTCCACACCCACACGCCGGTCGACCGGCGCAATCACGTGTGGCGGCTGATCATCAACATGCCGGCCGGACAGAAGTGTAAATCCGACCCGGCGAAATCGGCGGTCGAACGCTTCATGGAGACCTTTCCCGCCGTCATTGCCGAGGACCGCTGGGCGCTCGAAAGGCAGCAAGAAATGTTCGACTACCCCGACGACGGGTATAGCGAAGTGTTTCTGCGGCCGGACCGCGCTCTGCGCCGGGCGCGGGAAATCCTCATGCGGCTAGAAGAGGCTGAACGCCCCGCAGACTCGCCAATCCGAGACGTCTCGGCAGTAGCCTAAACGGCCCTCCCCCCGGCATGTGACGAGGTGACCGTGAAGTCGTACCCGTCCGGTCCCGTGAGGTGGAAAGAGTCGTGGATCCGGCCCCTGCTGATCTCGGACGGCCCAAGGCCTTTCGCCGCATAGTTGCGGCGCGCCGCCTCGATATCGTCCACCATCAGGTCGAAGGGCGCTGCGGAACCTGTCGCCGACGGCTGCTCCGCCTTCCGGACGACGACATGCGTGCCGCCCCGAAGCTCGAGGACGGCGAGGTTGTCGTCGGCGAATATCGGGCGTAAGCCGACGGATTGGAGCCACCGCTCGGCAGCGGCGACATCGGTTGCCGGAAGCCGGACATGGCCGACCGCTACCGGCGGCCTCTGATCGACACTCTGC
>VAZT01000547.1 GCA_005884825.1 Alphaproteobacteria bacterium | reverse complement strand
TCGTCCGCGGCGCCGGCGACCGGGCATTCTGCGCCGGCGGCGATGTGCGCGCGGTCTATGAGGCGGGGCGCGGGATCAGCGGCGACCCGGACCTGCCCGCGGTCTTTTTTCGTAAAGAATACGAGCTGATCCGGCGGATTCATCGCTTCCCCAAACCTTATCTCGCGATCGTCGACGGGATCACGATGGGCGGCGGTGCCGGCATCTCGGTGAACGGCGCCTACCGCGTCGCGACCGAACGCACTCTTTTCGCGATGCCGGAGACCGGGATCGGGCTATTTCCCGATGTCGGCGCGACGCGCTTTCTCAACCGCTGCCCCGGGCAGGTCGGGCGCTATCTCGGCCTGACCGGCGCGCGCGTGAATGCGGTGGACGCGCTCTATTGCGGCTTCGTTACGCATGCCATGAAACGTGATTCCATCGAGGCGCTGCTCGGTAAGCTGAGCCTCAAGCACGGCTCGGTGGAAGACTGTCTGCGGCGCTTTCTGGTCGATCCTGGTTCGGCCCCGCTCGCAGTGTTGCAGCCGGCGATCGACCGCTGCTTTGCCCGGGACAGCATCGAGGCAATCCTGGACGCGCTCGCGGCGGAATCGGCTGGCGGGGGTGCCGATGCGGAATGGGCCGAGGCAACGCGCGCCGGCCTGCTGACCAAATCACCGACCAGCCTCAAGATCACGTTGCGCCAGCTGACGCTCGGGCGGGATTACGACCTCGACGCGGCGCTCGCCCTCGAATACCGGCTGACCCAGCACGTCATGGCCGGACACGATTTCTACGAAGGCGTCCGGGCCATGCTGATCGACCGGGACCGCAACCCGAAATGGCGCCCGCGGACTCTCGCCGAGGTTACCGACAGCATGCTCGATGCGTATTTCGCGCCGGTCGGCGATCGCGAGCTGCGGTTCACGTAAACTGCAACGGACAAGGTCGAGGTAGGCTGCAACACGGTCGTGCGCCCTTCGAGACGCCCCCCCTGGGCGCTCCTCGGGATGACTTTGGTGGCATTAAGATTCTGACGGCTACGAAGCTCGTCAAGCTGAGGAGGCCGCGAAGCGGCCGTCTCGAAGGACGCACCGTGGTTGTCCAGCCGGGCTAAGGGCGAGGAGGAACCGGGGATGGCGACGATCGGATTTATCGGGCTCGGCAATATGGGGGCGCCAATGGCGGCCAATCTTGTCAAGGCCGGCCACCGGGTGACCGGGTTCGACCTTGTGCCGGGAGCTGTCGAGGCGTTGACGGCGAAGGGCGGCGATGCGGCTGCATCCGCTGCCGAGGCCGCCGCCGCAGGCGACGTCGTGATCACGATGTTGCCTGCGGGCCCGCAGGTGCGCTCGGTTTATCTCGACGAGGGCGGGATTCTTGCCAGCGCTCGCCGCGGCGCATTGCTGATCGACTGCTCGACGATCGATGTCGAGACCGCGCGGGCGGTGGCTGCGGCGGCGAAAGGGGTGGGGTTCGACATGCTCGATGCGCCGGTGTCGGGCGGGGTCTCCGGGGCGGCAACGGCGAGCCTCACTTTCATGGTCGGCGGCGAGGCTGAAATCTTCGCCCGCGCTCAGCCGGTATTGGCCGCAATGGGCCGGACGATCGTCCACGCCGGCGCGGCCGGCAACGGTCAAGCCGCCAAAATCTGCAACAACATGATCCTCGGTGTCTCGATGATCGCCGTCTGCGAGGCGTTTTCGCTCGCCGAACGGCTCGGGCTGGAGGCGCAGACCCTGTTCGATATCAGTTCCAAATCATCCGGCCAATGCTGGGCGTTGACGAGCTATTGCCCGGTCCCGGGACCGGTCCCCGCCTCGCCGGCGAACCGCGATTACGCACCCGGCTTCACCGCGGCGATGATGCTGAAGGATTTGCGGCTCGCGCAGCAGGCAGCGGGCGCGACCGCCACGGCTACGCCGCTCGGCGCAGCAGCCGCCAATCTTTACCAGTTGTTCGTCGATGGAGGCGCCGGCGGTCTCGATTTTTCCGGGATCTATCGTTTAATCGGCAAATCCGACGATAAAACTTGAAACGATAAATTTACAAATCAACGGTAAGCTTACCGTCTTTTTGCCGGCAAGCGAGGCTCGGATGAATACCGCATATCTGGAGGTGATTTCGCTCGTCGAGCGGCTCCACCGCCATTTTCTCGAAGTCGTAAAGCTCGAGCTCGAAGGGCTCGGGATCCACGACATCAACAACGTCCAGGGAATGATGCTGTTCAATATCGGCGACGCGGAAATGACGGTCGGCGAGCTCACGCTGCGGGGCTGCTATCTCGGCTCGAACGTCTCGTACAACGTGAAAAAGATGGTCGAGAACGGGTATTTGACGCAGCAGCGCTCGCTGCACGACCGGCGCTCGATCCATGTCCGCCTGACCGAAAAGGGGATCGGGTTGCGCGACCGCCTGACCGCGATGCATCGGCGCCACGCCGAAATGCTGCCGAACGCCGCCGTGAGCGTCGAAGATCTGCAAGGCGCCAACGCGGCGCTCCGCCGCCTGGAGCGGTTCTGGATCCGCGCCGGCGACTTTGTACAGCGCCCGCCGCAATTCGCCGCCTGATTTTTTTGGTGACGCGGCCGCGAGCGGCTGCGAGGCTGCTGCAGATCATCGCGGAGGACCGGCATGTCAGCCCAGCTGTTTCCGTTAGCCCCCGGAGTGAGCGTCGCCGGCAGGCTCGACCGGGCGGACATCGATGCGCTCGCCGCAGCCGGTGTGCGCACGATTATCAACAATCGCCCTGATGGCGAAGACGCCGGGCAGCTTCCGGCCGCCGAGGCGCGGCGCATTGCCGAAGCGCACGGGATCGCTTACCACCAGCTCGGCGCTAGTATGGGCTTTGACCCGCATGCGCGAGGGGGAAAACGCGCTCTCGCTGATCGCCGAAGCCGCCCAGCACGGCATCGACATCGCCGGTCTGCCGGCCGTCGCGGCGCGGTTGCGTTAGAGGGTCAAGCCGCAGAAGGGGTGGGATCTCCGACGGTTTTTCCGAAAATCCCGGCGAAAGGTGATCGCCGCAGGAACGACAAGACCAGCGCGGCGAGCCCGACAACCAGCCACCACCACACCAGCTCCCGACCGATCCAAAAGAATACCTCGGCGCGCGAGCTCAGACCCTCGCCGGGGACCGGGGAGACAATCGCGTGGAGAGCACGACGGAATAACTCCTCCCACATGACGAAGAGCACCGCCGCGATCATCTGACCGCAAAAGCGCCGCACTTCTCGGTCTTTGATCGATCGACGGAAGCAGACCAGCCCGGACAGCGCCGGCAGGAGAAGAATGCCGCGATAAGCGATGTTCTGGCCGGCAAGGAAGCACGCCGCAACCAGCAAGCCGCCGATGACGAGGAACTGCGTCTCGCCCGCGGCCCAGTCGAGTTGCTCGCGCCCGAGCAGCCGAAGCGTGCGAATCATTCGCGCAACTGCCAACCCGGACAGTGCGCTCAGCAGCGACACTGCGATCAGGATCCGGTCGGCGCCTCCAGCCAGAGCTTCCGCAAAACCGAACGGTAGGTTCCGGGCGGAGAAGGCGTCGGTGAAATACGAGGATGCGGCAGGTATGCTCGCCAGCGCTGTTTTCAGTTCGGAGTAGAAGGCTAGGCCGAACAAGATCAGCGTGAAACCGGCTGCGGCGGCAGTGACCCCCGCGTCCCGCGGCCTTTCGCGCGCGACAAGGATCAACAGCACGAGCGGATAGTATTTGAGTAGGCCGGCAGCCACGAACAGTCCGTAGGAGAACAGCCGGTAGGGGCGGGGGAGGGAGAAAAGCATCGCCCCGCAGACCACCAGCAGGAATATCAGCAGATCATTGTTGGCGCGCTCCAGCGCATAGACGGTCATTGGCGAGACCGCCGCCGCCCCGAGGATCAACAGCTCCCGACCAGTGCGTGGGCGCAGCACGACAATCAATGAGAGGAGGAACACCAGGTCGAGGCTCGCGCCCACCCACCCAGTCGCGCCAGTCCCAAGCGACCCAGGCACGATCGTCAACCAAAGCGGTGAATAGGCGTGCGGACGCCCCAGCGCATCGCAGGGGTTGGACAAATAAACCTCAATCCCCTGCCGCCCGCATTCAGCAGCCGCCAGAATGGCGTGGGTGTCGAGAAAAGGAAAGCTGAACGGCTCAACGCCGAGCAAAGGCAGCACGCCAAAATAGAGAGAGTGCGCTCCCGAGAGCCAAAGTCCCACCATGATCGCGTAAAGGCACAGCACCCCGATCGGGATCGCCAGGCGATACGCCAACCGCATTGCGATCTGTACAAAGCACCGATGGCGGGGGCTTAATGCTCGCCGCTTATATGCCCTTGGGTATGCCCCTCTTGTATGATTCGCGCGGAGAACCAGAATCTGTCTATGCAGACCACCAACGACATCCGCTCCGCGTTTCTCGACTATTTCGCGCGCCACGACCACGAGATCGTCCCGTCGAGCCCGCTCGTGCCACGCAACGATCCGACATTGCTGTTCACCAACGCCGGCATGGTGCAGTTCAAGAATGTCTTCACCGGGTTGGAGAAGCGGCCATATCAGCGCGCCGCCACGGCGCAGAAATGCGTGCGCGCCGGCGGCAAGCACAATGATCTGGAAAACGTCGGTTACACCGCCCGGCACCACACGTTTTTCGAGATGCTCGGGAATTTCTCGTTCGGCGATTACTTCAAGGAACGGGCCATAGAGCTGGCGTGGAACTTGATCACTCGCGAGTTCGGGCTCGCCCGCGATCGCCTGTTGGTGACGGTCTATGCCGAAGACGACGAGGCAGCGAGCCTGTGGGCGAAGATCGCCGGCTTGCCGGAGTCGAAGATCATCCGCATCGCCACCTCGGACAATTTCTGGATGATGGGCGACGTCGGCCCGTGCGGCCCGTGCTCGGAGATCTTCTACGATCACGGCCCGTCGATTCCCGGGGGTCCGCCGGGAAGCGCCGATGCGGAGGGCGACCGCTTCATCGAAATCTGGAACCTCGTCTTCACGCAGTTCGACCAGGTGGGCCCAGGTGAGCGGGTTCCGCTGCCGCGTCCCTCGGTCGATACCGGCATGGGGCTCGAGCGCATCGCCGCGGTCCTGCAAGGCAAGCACGACAATTACGACATCGACCTCTTCCGGGCTTTGATCTTGGCCTCGGCCGAAGCTTCC
>VAZT01000546.1 GCA_005884825.1 Alphaproteobacteria bacterium | reverse complement strand
GCGCTCGACCCCGCAGATCACCAATCCCGGCGGGTTGTGGGATGAGAGCCAAAACTTCTACCCCCGCCTCGGCGGGACCCCGCATGTCGGAATGCGCGAGTGGCGCTGGCCGCGTGCCGGCAGGATCAAGTTCTCGCACCTGCAGTTCGACAGCACGGTTTATGCCTGGCAAGGCGCGCAGATCGCGCTGATCTGTTTCGACGAGCTGACGCATTTCACGGCGCATCAGTTCTTCTACATGGTCAGCCGCAACCGCTCGACCTGCGGCGTCAAGCCCTACATCCGCGCCACCTGCAACCCCGATGCCGACAGCTGGGTCGCCGACTTCCTGGCGTGGTGGATCGACCCGGAGAGCGGGCTGGCAATCCCCGAGCGCGCCGGTGTGCTGCGCTATTACGCCCGCGTCGCGGAGAAGACCATCTGGGCTGATCGGCCCGAGGAGTTGGTGCAATACCTCCCACAGCCGGAGGACTTGCCGCCGAGCATCGAGCCGCCGCGGCCGATCAGCGTCACGTTTATCCCCGCAACGGTGTTCAACAACCCAATCCTGCTGCGGGCCAACCCCGAGTACTACGCGTGGCTGCTGTCATTGCCGACGCTCGAGCGCGAGCGGCTGCTCGGCGGCAACTGGAAGATCCGCCCGGCCCCCGGGCTCTATTTCAGGCGCGAGTGGTGCGCCATCGTCGACGAGGTCCCGGCCGATCTCGACATCGTGCGCTATTGGGATCTCGCCGCGACCGAAAAGACCGAGCGCAACGATCCCGATTGGACGGTCGGGATCAAGCTCGGCCGCGACAGGTCAGGCGGCTACTACCTGCTCGATCTGGTGCGCGCGCGGGCCAACCCGGGCGATGTCGAGCAATTGCTGCGCAACACCGCCGAGCAGGACGGCAATCGGGTCCACATCGGGTTCGGCCGGGATCCGGGGCAGGCCGGCAAGAGCCAGGCGCTGCATCTCGTGCGCGCGCTCGACGGCTTCACCGTGACGCCGGCCCCGGAGAGTGGCGACAAGCTGACGCGCTTTGGGCCATTCAGCTCGCAGTGCCGTGCCGGCAATGTGAAGATCCGGCGCGGCGCCTGGAACGAGGAGCTGTTCCGCGTTCTCAAAGGCTTCCCCGATCTCGCCCATGACGACGAGGTCGACGCCTGCAGCGGAGCCTTGGAAATGCTCAACCCGCAAATGAAGAGTTGGGGTCTTTACGAATTGATGCGCCGGCAGGCGCAAGAGCTCGAGCAGCAACGTGAGCCGGAGCCGCGCAAAACCCATTCGGCCCCCGGCTCGCTCGAATATCAGGCCGAGCAGGAAAAGAACACAAAGGCCCAAAT
>VAZT01000545.1 GCA_005884825.1 Alphaproteobacteria bacterium | reverse complement strand
CGTATGCGCGCTACACCAGGCTCAAATTCGATCGCCCGCATCCCAAGGTTCTCCGCATTACAATGGAGAACGGCCGGATGAATACGACAGATGCCGCATTGCATGCGGAGCTCGCCGATATTTGGCGCGATATTGACAAGGACGCGAGCGTCAACGCCGCGATCCTGACGGGCGCCGGCAAGGTGTTCTCGGCCGGCGGCGATTTCGCGATCATCCAAGAAAATATCGACGAGTTCGCGGCGCGGGCCCGGCAGTGGAAGGAGGCACGCGACATCGTCTACAATGTGATCAACTGCAGTAAGCCAGTGGTCAGCGCGATGCGTGGCGTCGCGGTCGGCGCCGGGCTGGCCTGCGGTTTGCTCGCCGACATTTCCATTGCGACCAAGGACTGCCGCATTATCGACGGCCACACGCGTCTCGGGGTCGCAGCGGGCGACCATGCCGCGATCGTCTGGCCACTCTTATGCGGTCTCGCCAAGGCCAAATACTATCTGTTGCTCTGTGATCAGGTCCTGGGTGAGGAGGCGGAGCGCATCGGGCTGATTTCACTGGCGGTCGAGGATGCCGAGCTCGACGCAAAGGCCGTCGAGATCGCAACCCGGCTCGCCGAAGGCGCGCAGAGCGCGATCCGCTGGACCAAATACGCATTGAATAACTGGCTGCGCGCAATGGGGCCGACCTTCGACACATCGCTGGCGCTCGAATTTCTCGGCTTTACCGGGCCGGAGGTGAGGGAGGGCTTGGCCTCGCATCGGGAGAAGCGCCGCCCTGCCTTCCCGCCCAGCTCGCCGCTCTGACTGTTCAGGCGGCGAGGCGCACCGGCAGCGATTTGATCGAGCGCAGAAAGTTCGAGTAGGCGTAGACCGGCTTGCCCAATACCTCGATCTTCAGATCGCGATTGAGGATCTCCTCCCACAGGATGCGCAACTGCAGCTCGGCGAGGCGATTGCCGAGGCAGCGGTGGATGCCAAAGCCGAAGGAGAGGTGCTCGCGCGGCCGGGGGCGGTCGGCGATCAGCGCATTCGGGTTCTCGATCGCCTCCTCGTCGCGATTGCCCGAGATGTACCAGATCACGACCTTGTCGCCCCTTTGCGGAGTTCGTCCGGGTATTGACTCACCCCCCACACGCCGCCCGACATCGAATTGCGGGTCGTGTCGTTCCCGCCGACGAGAAACAGGATCAGGATGCCCATGCGCTCGCGCAGGCTCATTCCGTTCGTCAGATCGCTGTGCGCGAGGATCGAAATGATGTCGAATTCGGGCGGACGCTTGGCGCGCTCTTCCCATAACACATTCATGTGCTCGGTGAATTTGAGCAGCTCGGCAAAGCGCTCCTCCTCGGAGCGAACGAGCGCGTCAGGCGCATTGATGTCGCAGATCGCGACCTCCGACCAGCGGATCAGCTTGCGCCGGTCGTCCAGCGGATAATCGAATAGCGTCGCCAGCATCCGCGAGGTGAGCTCGATCGAGACCCGGTCGACCCAGTTGAATTCCTCGTCGCGCGGCAGCTCGTCGAGCACACTCGCAGTACGCTCGCGGATCAGGCTCTCCATCTTTGCGAGGTTCATCGGGTTTACGGTGGGACCCACCACCTTGCGCTGCTCGTCATGCTCCGGCGGATCCATCCGAATAAAGCTCGGCCGTTCCATTCCTTTTGGCGGATCGTCGATCCTGATGCCGCCGACGTCGTCGGATGACGAGAAGACGCGGTGGTTTACCTCCACCTTCATGATGTCTTTGTATTTGGTGACTGCCCAGTACGGCCCGTATGGGCTCTCCGGCGTGTAGTGCACCGGATCCTCGCGGCGCAGCCGTTCGAAATAGGGATACCAAGTGTCCGTGAAATAGAGCTGCGGATCGCTGACGTCGAATGTGTCGAGCGGCCTCGAATACGCGTCGGCGCGGAGGTCGTAGTTGAGATGAGCATCCATCGAATTGCCTCCGAATACCGGCTCTGGCCGGTGTCAGTCCAGTGGGGTCAATGTTGTCCGTCCGGGAGTCGAACGACTAGACCGTCGAGCGCCTCGCGCATCTTGATCTGGCACGAGAGACGAGAATTGGGCTCGGCCGCCGCCGCGAATCCCAGCATGCTGGCCTCTTGCGAGTCCGGTTCGGGCAGCCCGATTTCTTCCAGCCACGCGGGGTCCACATAGACGTGACAGGTGGCACAGGCACACTCGCCGCCGCAACCGGCATCGATGCCCGGCACGGCGTTGTTGACCGCGCCGCGCATCACCGAGAGGCCGACCGGCACCTCCACCTGATGCTCGGTTCCGTTATATTCGATGTACGTGACCTTGGGCATGGTGCCTACGGGAACAACTGTTCCCCGGTCTCCGCATCTTCGACGAAGATCGCACTGACGGGGCAATTTTCCGCTGCCTCGAGGATCTTCTCGACTGTGTCCGCTGCCGGATCGACGGCTTCCGATTGGCGGTTGTCGTTGAGGCGAAACACCTTTGGGGCGATCGTCTCGCACATGGCATTCCCGACGCAGACGTCGTGGTCTACCCGGACGCGCAATTTGCGGGCCACTGCTTCCCCCTATTGCCAGGTGACCGGCAATGACTTCAACGACCGGAACGTGATGCTCGGTTGGTAATCCAGGTTCTCCGACTCCAGCTGGAGGTTGGGGAACCGCTCTGCCAGAGCCTTGAAGACTTCCTGACCCTCGACACGAGCCAACGTCGCCCCCAGGCAGTGATGAACCCCATTTCCGAAGGCCACGTGCGGGTTCGGCTGCCGCGTGATGTCGAACCTCTCGGGGTCGGCGAACACATTGGGGTCGCGATTGGCCGACGAGATAAACCAGCGGATGCGGTCGTTCTTTTCCATCACCTTGCCGCGCACCTCGATATCCTGCGAGGCGAGCCGCTGGATCGACTTGACCGGCGCGTCATAGCGCAGGCACTCCTCGGTCGCCCATTTCGCCCGGCCGACCGGATCTTCCTTGTACAGTGCCCATTGGTCGGGATGCTGGATGAACGCCAACGTGCCGTTGCAGATCAGGTTGATCGTCGTCTCGTGGCCCGCCAATAGCAAAAGCGAGGTGTTGACCAGCACTTGATGGCGCGTGAAGACGCCCTTTTTTTCGCCGCTCGCCAGCACCGAGATGAAATCGTCGCCCGGCTTGACGATACGTTCGTCGACGAGCGGCGAGACATACTCGACCATCCCCTTCATGCCGTCGGTCAGGATCGGCATGCGGTCGTACTCGCCGCGGCCGATGTAGAGGAGCTTCTCGGCCAATTGCCGGACATAGGGCCGATCCCCGGCGGGGACGCCCATCATCTGCGCGATCACGAGCACCGGCAGCGGGGTCGCCAGGTCCCGCATGACATCCATGCTGCCCTTTTCCTCGGCCGCGTCGAGGAGCTCCTTCACAGCGTTGACGACGAACGGCCGCCACGATTCCATCGCTTTGGGCGTGAAGTAGCCATGCACGATCTTGCGCATGTCCAGATGCTCGGGTCGGTCGTGCTGGATGAACTGGTCGGCCTGGTAATTCCTGACATACTCGTAGAGGCCGAGATCGGACTCGTCGATCGCCGGATAGGCGGGCCTGGGGTCGTTTCTGAAGACGGCGGACGAGAACAGCTCGTTATGCCGGGTCATCCAAGTCACATCGTCATGCCGTGTGACGACCCACAACGCGTAAATGTCGTTCCAATGTACCGGGTCCTCGTCGCGCAGCCGGCCATAATAGCCATAGGGATCGGCGATGACCTCGGGGGTGAACATGTCGTCTTGAACCGCGATACCCATGATCCTCCCTCCTTGAAACATTCGGCGTTCCCGCCAACGCGGGAACCCAGGGCTGCGATGGTCTCAGCGCCAGCCCTGGGCCCCCGCTTTCACGGGGTGACTGACGAGGGCTAATTCAGCCCGTACAACCCCATCGCGCCGCCGGCCATGACCTGGTGCTTGGTCTCCGCCGACAGCCCTTCCATGCGATCCATGATCATTTTCGGCGCGCCGGGGAAGAAGCCGTCGGGGTGCGGGTAGTCGGTCGCCCACAGGATCTTGTGCGGGCCGATATAGTCGGCCAGCGCCTTGATGCTGCCCTCGACCGGCTCGAACGAAATCCAGCAATTGCGCTGGAAGAGCTCGCTCGGCCGCGTCGTCAGACCGGAATCATTGAAGCCTTGGTCGTCGAAATGCCGGTCCATCCTATCGAGCCACGGCGCGATCCAGCCGCCGCCCGATTCGAGAAAGGCGATGCGGATCTTCGGATGGCGCTCACAGACCCCGCCCCAAATGACGCTCATGCAGGCCAGCATCATTTCCATCGTGTGCGAGATGATGTGGCGCGCGCCGCGGCCCTCGAAACGATCGACGCCGACCGTCGGCATGCCGCTCGAGGCGCCCTCGTGGAAGCCGATCGAGAAATCGAGATCCTCGGCCGCCGCCCAGAACGGCTCGTAATCGGGGTGGTG
>VAZT01000544.1 GCA_005884825.1 Alphaproteobacteria bacterium | reverse complement strand
TGGGCTTCCGCCAACGCGTAATTTCGGTGAACCGTAGAAGTAGACATTCCTCACAAATGTTCGCCCTGTAGTCTGATTGATGTTCTCATTCGTCTGGGATAGTGTCGGAGCGGTGGCGTAGGAGCCTTGCAGCAAGCATGTACGACGCGGACCTCGACAAGTGGATCAGCGGCGAGACTGATACTTTTTTCAATCCCGGCAAAAACGGGGTTTTGCTCCGGTGGTGCGGAGCATTTGCCTCCCGTCAGTGGATCGCCATAGTTCTTGCTGCCGGGTGTGTTCTTAGCGTAACCGGATTTAGCATTTCTCGGACATCTAGTTCAGGACGGAAAGAGATGTCGCCTTCCGCTCACTCTTCGTTACCACCGATGACAGTCGTGGTCCCACCTCGACCCGAACCCTTGCCCTCCTCAGGCAAGGTTTCGGCGCATAGCGCCGAGTCCGGGCTATCCATCGCCCAATCCTCCACCCGACCGAATTTGACCGACCGCGTGGATGTCTTCATGAACTCCTATTGGCAATCGGTCGAGCAAAGCAGTGACCGCGTGCTCTCATATCTCGATTCGATCTACGCACCGATGCTGACCTATTACGGCAAACTGCTCCCCAAACGAGCCGTCCTGCGAGATAAATATTATTTTCTCAAGCACTGGCCGATCCGCCAGACGTGGCAGGCCGAGAGTCCAAACATTTCTTGCAATAAAGCGCGGTCGGAGTGCGAGATCACCGGGGTGCGAAAATACAAGGCGATGAATGCGGATCGGCACGCCTCTGGTATGGTGCGTTATGCGTATTCGATCAGCTTCTCAGATGGATCACCGCAGATCGTTGCCGAGGACAGCAAGGCCATCCACTGAGCCGTACTCTTCTCCCACTGGATTGATCTCGTTGGGCGTAGCTCGGAGTCCAGGGTATCAGCGTCAGCGCAATCTGTTTTCAATCGGGTCGTTTTGCGAACCGCGAGAATTTCGCCGTGCACCTCGGTCCACGGCAGCCCGCCATCACGAAGAATTTCACGTCCCGGTCTTGCGACGGTCGGATCATCAAACGTCCTGACATTTAGAATAATCATACCGGGCCGCGGACGAGCGGAAAGTGGCCGGGAAGCGTATTTTGTTTTACAGCCGTGGTCGTCCTCGTTATGTGAGCCTCGATGGCAAAGCTGCCGATTTGGGTGGCTGCTGGTCTCCCGGATCGTCGCCGGGAATGATCGCACGCGAGGGTTGACCGACAGCCTCACTAGCTGGTCGCGTGGGAACGGCAGAAGGAGCGGTCGGGAGTTCACTGCCACCCGGTAGCGCAGAATTAATTAATAAGCACATGGGCATGATTTGCTCCGTAGTTTTTGATATTGAAGGCTGAACCCGCTTGGCGACGCTCATTATCTCGAAAGCCCACACCCTGGATGAGTTAGCTTCAACCTCAGTCAAAGCCATTTTACAGTAATTAGGTCAAGGGCGCGTCCAGCAGCCCCCACTGCGCGTAAGGTTGCGGATTCCGCCACCAACGGGAACGCGAATCGTTAACGAATCGGCTCGCTGGGGGAGTACCAGCGTGTTGGATTTGCGAGTCCCTAGCAATTACGGTCACGGCGCTCGCGCTTCTGCCTACGAGGCGAAGCTCGCGGCACTGCCGAATCCAGATGGGAATGGCACAGGCAGCCTACTTCATCGCGCAGTAGATCTACTGCCGGATGGGCTGAAATCTTCGAGGGCGTGCTGGACAGGGAGCGATCGTTCTCGACCACTCTCGTCCAGGTGTTCCGGGCGACCGAGGCGGGCGCAATCTACGCGATCGTAGTCTTTCTAATCGGCTTTATCCTCGGCACCATTCGTGTCCTCCTGTTCGCCCCTCGCCTGGGTGAGACGACTGCCGTCATCATCGAAGCACCAATAATGCTCGGGGCGAGTTGGTTCGTTTGCCGCTGGTGCGTGGATCGGCTCGATGTCGGGCGAACGGTTGCCGCTCGATTATTGATGGGCTTGGTCGCATTCCTGGTGCTGATGTCGGCTGAGGTCGGGCTGGGTGCCGTGTTCGGTCGATCGATCGTGGATCAGCTTGCCAGCTACGGATCGCTCTCCGGAGCGATCGGTCTCGCCGCGCAGGTGATCTTTGCTATGTTCCCGGTCATTCAGGTCTGGCAGCGGTAGAGCCGCGTCAGAGACGGGCGGTCGCGTGCTGCTCATCCAATGCCCGCCATCACATTTTATCGGGGCCTGCCACGTTCGGAAAAAGACGCGGCTCCTTTAGTGTCGAATGTCTGGGCTCTCGATCTGAACATCGAATCTCACGAAATGATCAAACAGTGGTGCTTTTCGGTATAGACGGCGATCCACCACCTCGGTGGCCGACCTCGGCTCGGTTCGTGATTCCAAGAGCCCGAACCAGAGCAGTGGTCGGAGAATGCGGGCCTCCATGGCACTGGAGCCGAGATCCCATTCCCATTCCAGAACGTCGATGACGGGAGACGTGCAAAGCCGCGTGAGTGTCTCTCTCGGCAGCCAATCGTGTGCCGATGCCGAAAGCGACCACAGGATGACGCCCACTTGGGTCAGAGGCCAAGAATCGAGCGCGTATCGGTCGAAATAGGCGAGGTTCAAATGCCAGAATGCCACATGGAAAAGAACTGCCTGCAAGGGTCCATGCTGTTCTGCTGCTAGCATTCTCCTACCCAACGGCGTCGGTATCAGTTTTCCGCGATACGTGCGGAGGAGCTTCGCCGCTTGCACCAAAATACGAACGAAATGCAGGGGCAGGAAGTCGGGCTCGTTTACTACCTTTTGGTACCGAAACAGTTCATCCTTGTCATAATTTGGACATTCGATGCTCCCGCACATCTCGTCGACCACGGCACGGGACAGGTTGCCGGTCGCGGTCAGCTTCAGTCCATCTGTCTCGGCGGCTCGTCGCAGCAGGAGTAACGCATTGCCCGCGACCGCAGATGCCGAGATTTCTGTCGCAGTCAGGTTGTGTTCGAGGCGGATGGCCGGATTACTGGCCGAGGGTTC
>VAZT01000111.1:6258-19218 GCA_005884825.1 Alphaproteobacteria bacterium | reverse complement strand
GCTGGACGAATTGATGCCGACGCTGACGGTCGATTTCGCCGTTCCCACGCCTCCTGCCGCCGCCCAGGGTCCTGCTGCCACCGCCGCGCAGCCAGCGGCAAATGCGCCGGCCAAGCCCAAGAAGAAATAAGCTGCGCTCGATGCCCGGACCGAACCGATATGGCGGACCGACGGTTTTTTGATCGAAGCGGACCTTTTACGCTCGACGTGCTGAGCGCGTTGAGTGGAGCGAGACTGCTGCGCGCGGAAGACGGCGCCCGCCGCTTCTGCGATGTGGCGCCCCTCGAAACCGCGGGACCGGCAGACGTCAGCTTTCTTGAAAATAGGAGGTACATCGAAGCATTTGTGCGCTCTCGTGCCGGTGCCGCCTTTGTCGATGAAAAGGCCGCCGAAAGAGCGCCCTCCGGCATGGCTCTCCTCGTCAGCAACGAGCCCTATAAGGCCTATGCGCTCGCGGCCCAGGCGTTCTATCCTGAAGTCGAGGTGGTCCCCTGCCGGGCGCCATCCGCGTTCATCCATTCGACCGCCGCCGTGCCCGACGACTGCGACATCGGCCCGAATGTCGTCATCGAGCGTGGCGTGCGGCTCGGACAGCGCTGCCGCGTCGGGGCAAATACGGTGATCGCCGCCGGTGTCGAGATCGGTGACGATTGCCGGATCGCGGCAAATGTGACGCTCAGCCACTGCCTGATCGGCTCGCGCGTCGTGCTGCACCCCGGGGTGCGGATCGGCCAGGACGGGTTCGGATTTGCGCCCGACCCGAAAGCGCCGGTCAAAGTCCCGCAGCTTGGGCGAGTCCTCGTAGGGGACGACGTCGATATCGGCGCCAATACTACGATCGATCGGGGATCCGGGCACGATACAGTGATCGGCGCGGGGTCGATGATTGATAATCTCGTGCAGATCGGGCACAACGTGGTGCTCGGTCGCTGTTGTATCCTCGCCGGTCAGGTTGGGATTTCGGGGAGCACGAGGCTCGATGACTTTGTCGTGGTCGGAGGGCAGGGTGGGCTCGCCGGCCATTTGCGCATCGGGAGCGGCGCCCGGATCGCCGCCAAGAGCGGTCTCATGCGCGACGTGGTGGCCGGGGAGACGGTATGCGGCAGTCCGGCAGTCCCGCTGAACGAGTTCATGAGGCAGACCGCCGTGCTGAAACGCCTTGCGAAGAGAAAAGGCGGTTCATGATCGATCCGCCCAGCGCAGCGAAGCAGGGAACGGAGATCGGCATTCAGCGGATCATGGAAATGATCCCGCACCGCCACCCGTTCCTGATGATCGACAAGGTTGTCGACGTGGTCGCGAACCAACGCGCCACCGGGCTCAAGGATCTCTCGAAGAACGAGTATTATTTTCAGGGCCATTTTCCCGCGCGACCAGTGATGCCGGGCGTGCTGATCATCGAGGCGATGGCGCAGACCGCCGCCGTCCTCGTTGTCCATACGTTGGGACCGGAATCGGAGGGTAAGCTCGTCTATTTCATGAGCGTCGACAACGCCCGCTTTCGACGGCCCGTTTTCCCTCCGACCAAACTCGAGATCCACGTCACCAAACAACGCAACCGCGGGAACGTCTGGAAATTCGAGGGTCGGGCCAAAGTCGGCGAGGATGTGATGGCCGAGGCTGTGTTCGCCGCCATGATCCTGGACGATTAGCCGAGCCGCCGATGCCGCAGATTCACCCCACGGCTATTGTTGCGCCGGGGGCGATGCTCGCCGAGACCGTCGTCATCGGGCCTTATTGCATCGTTGGCGAGGACGTTACTCTCGAGTCGCGGGTCACGCTCCGCTCGCATGTCGTGGTCGACGGTCGGACGACGGTCGGTGAGGGTACGCGCTTTTTTCCATTCGCCTCAATCGGGCTCGAGCCGCAGGACCTCAAGTACCGTGGTGAAAGATCGGAGCTCGTCATCGGGCGCAACAATACGATCCGAGAATACGTGACAATTAACCCCGGAACCGAAGGCGGTGGCATGGTCACCCGCATCGGCGACGGCAGCCTTTTTATGGTTGGTGCGCATGTCGCCCACGACTGCCAGATCGGCAACCATGTCGTAATGGCCAACAACGCCACCCTAGGGGGGCACGTCGTGGTCGAGGATTACGCGGTTCTTGGCGGGCTCTGCGCGGTACACCAATACGCCCGGATCGGCAGGCACGCGATGATCGGCGGGATGTCAGGTGTCGAGCGCGATGTCATCCCTTACGGCCAGGTGATGGGAGACCGGGCTCGATTGTGTGGGCTCAACATCATCGGGATGCAGCGCCGCGGCTTCAGCCGGGAGGATATCCAGGGGTTGCGCAACGCTTACCAGTTCCTGTTCGCCACGGATGGTACATTGAGCGACCGGGTAAACGAGACCGCGGAGCGTTTCGGCGGAATTGCGCCGGTCGACGACGTCATCGAATTCATCCGCGCCGATTCGAGCCGGGCCATCTGTCAGCCGAAGGGGGCGGATGGCTGATAGGCTCGGGATCGTGGCCGGAGGCGGGGCGCTGCCCCGCCGCCTCGTCGAATGCTGCCGCGCCGCCGGCCGCGACGTCTTTGTCCTGGCTGTCGAAGGAGCCGCCGAGCCGGCGACGGTAGAGGGCGTGCCGCATGCCTGGTGCCGGCTCGGCGCCGCGGCCACCGGCCTTGCGCTGTTGCGCGAAAATCAGGTGACCGAGTTGGTGTTGGCCGGCGGCATTCGGCGGCCGTCGCTGAGTGCGTTGCAGCCCGATTGGCGCGCAGCCAAGATGTTTGCGCGGGTCGGCTATCGGGCGCTGGGCGATGGCGGTCTTTTGTCGGCGGTGGTCAAGGAGCTCGAACAGGAGGGCTTTCGGGTAGTCGGCGCAGATCAGCTGCTCGGGCGGGCGCTCGTGCCGGAAGGACCGCTCGGCCGGATCCGCCCGGACGGGTTGTCGCAAGCCGATATCGAGCGCGGGCTGCGCGTCGCCCGCACCTTGGGTGTGCTCGATATCGGCCAGGCCGTGATCGTCCAACAGGGTCTCGTGCTCGGCGTCGAGGCAATCGAAGGTACCGACGAGCTGCTGCGGCGCTGTGCAGCGTTGCGTCGCGAAGGTCCCGGCGGCGTGCTCGTCAAGATCGAGAAGCCCGGTCAGGACCCCCGCGCCGACCGGCCGACGATCGGATTGCGCACGGTTCTGTTGGCAGCGGAAGCCGGGTTGCAGGGGATCGCCGTCGAGGCCAACGCCACGATAGTGCTCGACCATGACGAGGTGATTCGGGCAGCCGACCACGCCGGGCTGTTCGTGGTCGGTCTCGGCGACTCGTGACTACGGGCGAAGCGACCTTCATCTTCTTTGTTGCCGGAGAGCCGTCGGGAGATGCGCTCGGGGGCGCGCTGATCGCGGCGTTGCGGCAGCGCACCGGTGGGAGGCTGCGGGTCGCCGGGATCGGTGGCGAGCGCATGCGAGAACAGGGGCTCGAGAGCCTCGTCCCGCTCGGCGATCTGGCGATCATGGGAGTGGCCGAGGTATTGCCGCGCGCCCCGATCATCTTGCGCCGGGTGCGCGAGACCGTTGCAGCGATCTGCGCACAGCGCCCCGATGCCGTCGTGACGATCGACAGCTCGGGGTTCAGCTGGCGGGTGGCGCACGGGTTGCGCCGCCGCGGCGAGACCTTGCCGCTCATTCATTACGTCGCCCCGATGGTTTGGGCCTGGCGGGCCGGGCGAGCCCGGCGAATGGCGCGCTGGTACGATCATCTGATGACCTTGCTGCCGTTCGAGCCGCCCTACTTCGAGCGGGTCGGGCTGTCCTGCAGCTTTGTCGGTCATCCGGTTCTGGAATGCGGCGCCGAACAGGGTGACAGCGGCGGTTTCCGGGCAACGCACGGTCTCGCCCCGGACGATCTGCTGATCACGGTGTTGCCCGGCAGCCGCAGCGGCGAGGTCCGCCGTTTGCTGCCGATCTTCGGCGCGGCGCTGAAGCGGTTGGAAGACCTGGTCGGGCCCTTCCGCGTCGTTGTGCCGACCGTCGCGACAGTCGCGGCGACGGTCGCATCTGCGGTCGGGGCCTGGCCGGGAAATCCGATCATCGTGCGGCAGCCGCACGAAAAATACGATGCCTTCGCGGCTAGCCGCGCCGCGCTCGCCGCCTCCGGATCGGTGGCTCTCGAACTGGCTTTGGCGCGCTTGCCGATGGTCGTCGGCTACCGTCTGCACCCGCTGACCGAGGCATTCCTCGACCGGGTTCTGAAGGTGCGTCAGGTCAATCTCGTCAATCTGCTGCTCGGAAGGCCCCTGGTTTCCGAGCTGCTCGGACCCAATTGTACCCCGGCACGGCTCGCCGCCTCGCTCGCGGAGCTCATCGGTGACGAACGAGTTCGCGCGGCGCACCGGCAGGGGTATGATGAGGCGGTCCGACGCCTCGCCGGCGACGGCACCTCGCCGAGCCTGCGGGCCGCCGACCAGATCCTGGAACTCGTTGCCGCACGCCGGTGCGGCACTTCCGGTTCTACAACACAGAGGAGTGCACGATGACGATGACCGATGTGGCCGAGACTTCAAAACCGGTGTTGGACGGCGACAAGTCCCGGCTGTTGCATACGATGATCCGGGTGCGCGATCTCGATGCATCACTGAATTTCTACACCAACCAGCTCGGCATGAAACTGCTGCGCAAACGCGACTACCCGAGCGGCAAATTTACGCTGGCCTTTGTCGGCTACGGCGACGAGACGAACAGTACCGTGCTCGAATTGACCCACAATTGGGAGCAGGCCGAGCCGTATAATCTTGGTACTGCCTTTGGCCACCTGGCGATCGCAGTGCCCGACGTTTATAAGGCTTGCGAGCGTCTTGCCGCAGCCGGCGTGAAAATCCCTCGCCCGGCCGGCCCGATGGCGCACGGCGGCTCGGTGATCGCGTTCATCGAAGACCCCGACGGCTATCGCATCGAGCTGATCGAACGGTCGTAGTCCGCGGTTAGCATCGCCGTCCAGCTTGCGGGGCTCACCGGCCTCCGCGGGCATTCTATTGCCAGCGCGAACTGATTGCGGCAACTTCGCAAGAGGGCCGCACCTTGCCGCTGCCCGACAACAAAAAATGTTATGGCCCCAGACCGGAGCAGCCTAGGAGACGACAGGATGTTGGAGCTCTTGGAGCGCCAGAAAAAGCTCACGGCGAACCAGTGGAAGATCGCGGGCGCCGCGACCCTCGGCGACATGCTCGATTTCTTCGACTTCTTCCTGATCGGCTTTGTCTTGGCGTTCGTCGTCAAGGAGTGGCATCTGACCTATGGTCAATCGGGGGCGATCCTGCTCGCCTCGGGTGTCAGTGCGCCGTTCGGATCGCTCCTTTATGGCTGGATGGCCGACAAGGTCGGCCGTCGTCCGGCGCTGATCGCCGCCGTGCTGAACGTCTCGCTCGCGACCGGCGCGATGGCGCTGACACCGGAAGGCGGATGGATTTACCTGGTCGCTTGCCGCTTTTTCGTCGGGTTCGCGGTGACTGGCCTGTATTCGGTCGACATCACCCTGATGCAGGAGTTTTCACCGGCTCATAAGCGTGGCTGGTTCACCGGGCTGACCACGACGATGTTGCCGGCCGGGTCATTGCTGGCCGGGTTGTTGGGGGCGTTCGCCGCGCCTTATATCGGCTGGCGCGGGATGGTCGCGGTCGGGCTGCTGCCGGCCTTTCTGTGCTTGTACATTCGCGCCTTCGTCCCGGAATCGCCGCATTGGCTGCTGCGCCGCGGGCGCGTGGAAGAGGCACGGCAATCACTGGCCTGGGCATTGCAGATTGATCCCGGCCAGATCACGTTGCCGGCGACGCATCCCGCAGTCGAGCAAACGCGTTGGCTCGAAATCTTCAAATACCCGCGCAGCATCGTGGCCGGCTGCCTGACCGGGTTGACCCAGACCGGCGGTGTCGGGCTTGCCTTATGGCAGGTGACCTTGTTTATCATGGTGCTGAAAATCACCGCGCCCGAGGCTTCCAAATTGGTCGTCTGGCTCAGTGTATCGGCGATCGCCGGCCGGTTTTTGTGCTCGTGGATTTCGGATGCGTGGGGACGTCGCGCCTCGGGCGTCTTCAGCTGCCTCAGCGCCGCGTTATTCATGTCGCTTGCCGGATATCTGCACAACGTCTTTATCGGCGGGATATCGATCTTCTTCCTGATGATCTTGATTCAGAACTTCTTCGGCAGCGGCAATTATTCGATCGTCGGACCCTACATGGGCGAGATGTGGCCCGCCCGGCTGCGCGGCAGCGGCATGGGGTTCGTCTACGGGGTCGGCAATCTCGGCAAGTTCATCGGCCCGGCCGGTCTGGCATTGATCGCCGGTTCGTCCAATTTCGTCAGCCCGCAAGCCACCCTCGACGCGCTGATCCCCGGCTTCAATTATTTCGCGTTCTGGTACGTGCTCGGCGCGGCCGCTTTCTGGTTTATCGGCATGGAAACCCGCGGCCGCACGATCGACGAGATCGAACGCGAACTGCGCCGGCCCGCCCGGGTCACGCAACGGACGAGTACCGCCGCCGGCAACTAAGCAGCAGCTTGTGCGCCCAACCGTAACCTGCCAAGATACTTTGAATTGAGAAACTCGCCGCCGCACAGCGGTAAGGTGGAATGGAACGGGAGCTTACTATGATCGAACTTCTGGAGCGGCAGAAGCGGCTGACGTCGAATCAGTGGAAGCTGATCTGCACGGCCAACCTCGCCGATCTGCTGGATTTCTTTGATCTCTTTCTGATCGGCTATGTGACCGCCGCGCTGACCAAGCAATGGTCGCTGACCTATTTGCAAGGCGGCATGATCCTGTTGGCCTCGGGCATCGGCGCCCCGCCCGGCGCCTTCTTCTGGGGCTGGCTCGGCGACCGCATCGGCCGGCGTACCGTCTTCATGCTATCGGCGATCACGATCGCGCTCGCCACCGGCGTGATGTATTTCACGCCAGGGCAGGACGGCTTCATCCCGGGTTGGCTGTTCCTGGTGATCTTCCGCATCTTCGTCGGCCTCGGCAACGCCGGCATCTACACGATCGACCTGCCGCTCGTGCAGGAGTTCATCCCGGCCTACAAGCGCGGCTGGGTCAGCGCCCTGGTGACCACATTGCTGCCGGCCGGCAGCCTGCTGGCCGGGCTGGCGGCGTGGCAGCTGTTGCCGATAATCGGCTGGCGGGGCCTCTTTTTGATCGGCCTGGTGCCGCTCGTGCTGGTCTTCATGATCCGCTACTGGGTGCCGGAATCGCCGCGCTGGCTGATGCGCATGGGGCGGCTCGAGGAGGCGCGCAAATCGCTCGCCTGGGCATTGATGGTCGACCCCAACGAGATCGATCTTCCGGCTGCTCTTCCGTCGGTCGAAGAGACGCGCTGGGTCGAGCTGTTCAAGTATCCCAAGCTGTGCGCGGCCGGAATGTTGACCGGCCTCACCCAGACCGGCGGGTTCGCAATCGGGGTGTGGGCGCCGACGCTGCTGGTGCTGACGCTCGGGGCGTCGCCCGAATACGCCGCGTTCCTGATGATCTTCGTCAACCTGTCGGCGGTTCTCGGCCGGTTTTTCATCACCGCTCTGATCGAGCCGCTCGGCCGCCGCGGCTCGGGAACGCTGTGCCTGGTGCTTGGCGGAATTCTGATGGTGCTGCAGGGCTATTATTACAACGCCTTCATTGGCACCTGGTCGGTGTTCTATGTGGCGCTCATCGCGTCGAGCTTTTTCGCCAGCGCCAACTACTCGGTGGTTGGCCCGTACATGGCGGAGATCTGGCCGGCGCGATTGCGCGCCAGCGGTATGGGTTTGAGCTACGGTACCGGCAATCTCGGCAAGTTCATCGGCCCCCTCGGCTTGTCGCTGATCATGGGGGCGGGCGATGTCATCAAGCCGGCTGCGCCGAACCTTGCCATGCTGGGCCCGGCTTTTCTTTATTTTGCTTCGTGGAGTGTGGTCGGCCTGATCGGCTTCTGGGTATTCGGTCCCGAACCCAAGGGCCTCACCTTTGATGAGATCGACCGCGCGCTCGACGGGCCACCAGCCACGGTGCTGCCTGCGGCGTAGTCCGCCGGCAACTGATTCTCAGGGCCGCATCAGCGGTTCTGCGTCCAATCCTCGCGCCACAGGAAGTCGGGGCCGAGCTGGTCGAGGCTCGGGCAGCCGATCTGGCCCATGACGAGATCGATTTCGCTGCGGAAGATGTCGACCACCTTATTGACGCCCGGAACTCCGCCGACAATGGCGCCGTAAAGCGTCGGGCGGCCGAAGAACACGAACTGGGCGCCGAGGCAGAACGCGATCAGGATGTCGGCACCGCGCCTGACCCCACTGTCGAGCATCACCGTCATCTTATCGCTCACCGCCGCCTTGATCGCCGGCAGAGCCTCGAGCGAAGCAGGGGCCTGGTCGAGCTGGCGGCCGCCATGGTTGGATACGATGATGCCGTCGACCCCGATCTCGGCGGCGCGAACCGCGTCGGCCGGGTTGAGAATGCCTTTGACGACGAGCGCGCGCGGAAACAGGCGCCGGTAGCGCTCGAGGTCGCGCCAGGTCTGCGCCGAGGCCGGGGTCTGACTGCGGCCGAGAGCGATGACGTCCGAGGTGCTCGCGCCATTGGGGGCGTGCGGCGCCCAATTACCGAGCGTCGGCGCCCCGCCGAGCCGCATATACTCGATGACCCAGGCGGGGTGGGTCACGGCCTCCAATAGGATCGACGGCTTCAGCTTCAAGGATTCGAGCACACCGCCGCCGCGCACCCGGGCAAAGCCGTTGCGGTAATTGCGTTCGCGCTTCGGATGCACTGGCACGTCGACGGTCAGCACCAGCGCGCCGGCGCCACCGTCTCGCGCCCGCCCGATCAACGCATCCGTAATGTCGCGGTCCTTGGCCGCATAAAGCTGGAACCAGACATTGTTCGGGGCGACCCGCAGCGCGTCTTCCATCGAAGCGTTGCTGCCGCCCGACATGATGTAAGGGATGTTCGCCGCCGCCGCGGCTTCGGCCAGCATCACTTCGCCTTCGCGCCGGTAGAGGCCGACGCCGCCGGTCGGCGAGATCCCGAACGGGCTCGAATAGGTACGGCCGAACACGGTTGTCGATTGGTCGCGTTTGGAGACGTCGACTAGATATCGCGGCAATAGCCGGTGCTTGTGAAACGCGGCTTCGTTGCGCGCGAGCCCGCGCTCGTCCTCCACCCCGCCCTCGATATAATCGAAGATGATGCGCGGCAGCTTGCGCTTCGCCATCCGATGCAGGTCTTCGATATTGACCGCGCTATCGAGGTTCATGGCATTCCTCCCACAAGCGACCTATTGCACATTGCGCAGCCGATCTTCCCGCCACAGGAAATCGGGGCCGAGCTGGTCGAGACTCGGGCAACCGATCTGGCCCATGACGAGATCGATCTCCTCGCGAAAGATCGAGATCGCCTTCTTCACGCCGGGGATTCCGCCCGCGGCTGCGCCATAAAGCGTCGGCCGGCCCATGAAGCAGAAGCGGGCGCCGAGACAGAGCGCGATGAGAATGTCGGCGCCGCGGCGCACGCCGCTGTCGAGCATCACCGTCAGCTTGTCGCCGACTGCCTGGTGGATCGCCGGCAACACATCGAGTGAGGCCGGGGCCTGGTCGAGCTGGCGGCCGCCGTGGTTGGAGACGATGATGCCGTCGCAGCCGATTTCGGCGCAACGCAGCGCGTCGCGCGGGTCCATGATGCCCTTGACGACGAGATTGCGCGGGAACAGCCGACGGTATTGTTCGAGATCTCGCCAAGTCTGTGTGTTGTACGGCATGATCGAACGGGAATAATTGTAGACCGCTTCGGCATTGGCGCCGTTCGCCGCGTAAGATTGCCAGTTCTGCAGCATCGGGGTCCCGCCGCCATGCCGCAAATATTCGACGATCCAGCCGGGGTGGGTCAGCGATTCGAGGAGGATCGAGGGTTTGAGGCTGAGGGCCTGGAAAAGCCCGCCGCGGACATTGGCAAAGCCGTTGCGGATATTGCGCTCGCGTTTTGAGCTCACCGGCACATCGACGGTCAGCACCAGCGCGTCAAGCCCGGCATCGGCGGTCCGGCGGATCATGTCCTCGCGGACATTCGCGTCGTTCGCCGCGTAGAGCTGATACCACGCATTGTTTGGCGCCACCCTGGCCGCCGCCTCGATCGAGTCGTTGCTGGAGCCGGACATGATGTACGGGATGTTCGCGTCGGCCGCCGCCTCTGCCAGCATCAGATCGGCGCCGCGGCGGAAAAGGCCCGCCCCACCGGTCGGCGAGATGCCGAACGGGCTTGCATAGGTGCGGCCGAACAGGCTAGCCGACTGGTCGCGCTTCGAGACATCGACCAGATAGCGCTCTTCGATATTGACGGCTTGATCGATCCTCATGCTCGTGTGATCTCCTGGAACGCGCGGCAAGGTGCGGGTCGGCAACATTGCGTATTTTTGCATCGGTCGACAATCCCCAGCGGAGCGGGGCTGAGCTGTGCAGATTTACACCGCGAGGCGGCGGAAACGGACGGCAGGTGAACAATGGAATACACAACACTCGGCAACACCGGATTGCGGGTCGGCGTCGCCGGGCTCGGCTGTGGCGGGTTCAGCCAGCTGGGGCTGGCGCAAGGCAAGAGCGAAGCCGACGCGATTGCAATCATTCGGCAGGCGATCGAGCTCGGGGTCAATCTGTTCGATACTGCCGCGGCCTATGGCACCGAGGAGGTGCTCGGGAAGGCGATCAAAACGGTGCGGCGCGAGGATGTCGTGATCTGCACCAAGGCGCCGTTCAGCTTCAGCAACCCCCATTCGACGCCGGAAGGCATCGTCGCCAGCCTCGACAAATCGCTGCGGCGGCTCGATACCGACTACATCGATGTCTATCAGCTGCACGGGGTGCCGCCGAGCGCCTATGAGCATGCGCTCAACGATCTGGCGCCGGTGCTATTGAGGGAGAAGGCGAAAGGCAAGTTCCGCCATCTCGGCATCACCGAGACGGCGCCGCACGATCCCGAGCACCAGGTTCTGCACCGGGCGGCGCAGGACAAGGTTTGGGAGGTGGTCATGCTCGGGTTTCACATGATGCATCAGAATGCCCGCGACCGCGTGTTTCCGCTGACCCGCGCCAGCGGGGTCGGCACGTTGCTGATGTTCGCAGTGCGCAACATCTTCTCGCAGGCCGAGCGCCTGCGCGCCACGATGCGCGATCTCGCCGCAGCGGGGGAGGTGCCGCAATGGCTCGCCGAGACGCCGGATCCGTTAGGCTTTCTGATCCATGAAGGCGGCGCGAGCACGGTGCCGGATGCCGCCTATCGCTTTGTGCGGCACGAGCCCGGTGTCGACGTCGTGCTGTTCGGCACCGGCGACCCGGAGCACCTGCGCACCAATATCGCCTCGATCCTCAAGCCGCCGTTGCCCGAGGCCGACCGCCAGCAGCTGGCGACGCTATTCGAGCATCTCGTCGGGATAGGGCTGGACGCACCGCATCTCTCCCGGCCCCGCCGCTAGGCCCCCTTCAGTTCGGGTAGACTATCGTGCGCAGCATGACACGGCGCTCCTCCGGGTGGTAGTCCCCGGCCCCGCGGTGCATGGTCGCCCGCTCGTCCCAGATCAACAGATCGCCGACCTGCCAGGAATGATAATAGGTGAAACGCTCCTGCGTAGCGTGCGCAGCGAGCTCCTCGATCAGCTGCCAGGCCTCGTCGCGTTCCATGCCCTCGAAGCCGTGCGTGTGCATTGGATTGACGAACAGGATCGGGCGGCCGGTCACCGGATGGTTGATCACCGCCGGGCGCGGCTGCTCGGCATATTTCTTGTCGGTCCGGCGCATTTCTTCTTCCGGATCATAGAGGCGCGCGCCGGCCGGGCCGTCGGTGCGGCCGTGCAGCCCGACCAGACCGGCGAGGCGGTCCTTCATCGCCTGCGGCAGCGCATCGTAGGCGGCGCACATATCGGCAAACATCGTCCCGCCCTTCGTCGAAGGAACCTCTAGCGCGTGCAGCATGGCGAGCAGCGGCGGCACCTCTTCATAAGTCGAGTCGGTGTGCCAGTCGGTCGCGCGCTTTACCCCGTACCAGTCGATGTTGCCCTCCGCGTCCACATTGCGCAGCCACGACACTTCGGGATGCTCCTCGTGGCGATAACCGACAAGCGAATGAATGCGCGGAGTGCCGAACCGGCGTCCGAAGGCGGCGATGTCGCCGGCGCCGAGGTGCTGGTTGCGGAACACCAGCACTGGATGCTCGGCAAACGCCTTTTGGATCCAGTCGAAAGTTGGATCATCGAGTTTCGACAGGTCGACGCCGAGCGCCTCGGTGCCGAGTGCGTTGCCGAGCGGGCGCAATTCCGGTGTGGCCATGGGATGATCCTCCGATGTTTGTTGGTCGCAGTTTACGCCGCGGCTCGGCGCGCGTCTAATCGCGCATACTAGGAATGCCGCCGGAGCAGCGTAATGAACCCTGAAGACCACCTCTACAAGACGGCCGGGGTCGACACTGCCGCCGCGCAATCCGGGCTCCAGAAGATCGTTGCCAGCATCAAGCAGACTTGGCCGGCGCCGGGAGGTATCGGCGCCGTCAAGCTGGATATCGGCTATTTTGCCAATGTCATCGACATCGGCGGCATCGGTCTGGCGATTTGTACCGATGGGGTCGGGTCGAAAACCATGATCGCGCAAATGACCGGCCGGTACGATACGATCGGCATCGATTGCGTGGCGATGAACGTCAATGACGTGATCTGCGTCGGCGCGCGGCCGATTTCGATGGTCGATTACATCGCCGTCGAAAATGCCGACGCCGAAATGCTGGGCGCAATCGCGATCGGCCTCGCGGCCGGAGCAAAGCAGGCCGGGATTTCGATCTCGGGCGGCGAGATCTCCCAGCTGAAGGACGTGATCCGGGGGTTCGACCTGATCGGGATGGCGGTGGGGGTCGTGCCGCTCGACCGGATCATTACCGGCCACGACCTGGCTCCCGGTGACGTCATTGTCGGCCTCGAAAGCAGCGGGATCCATAGCAACGGTCTGACTTTGGCGCGCCATG
>VAZT01000111.1:0-6166 GCA_005884825.1 Alphaproteobacteria bacterium | reverse complement strand
GCGACAGTCGGCTTCGAGATTGACAACCTGCCGCCGCCGCCGCCGGTCTTTCCCCTGATTCAGCGGTATGGCGCAGTCGGCAATACCGAAATGTTCGAGGCGTACAATATGGGAGTTGGGTTTTGTGTTCTTGTCGCCGAAAGGGATCGCGACACCGCGCTCGCCGTTCTGCATCGCCATGGCCGGCGCGCCCAGGTGATCGGCCGAGTGATCGAGGACAACAGCAAAGGGGTCTATCTGCCCGCCCAAAAGCTCACCGGACATGGCAAGGAATTTCGTGAGCAGTGACAATTCGGCTTCCCGGCAAAGTGTTGGTAGTTATTGCGAGCCGACACGCTGCAAATCACGCATTATCGCCAGGTTAGCCGCGCGCGCCGCGTCCACCAAACCCTCGTACGGCACATCCGCGACTGTCACAAAGCCGATATGGGCGTTCTCGCCGTCGAGGGTACGCCCGGTCAGCGGCTCGTCGAGATACTGGAACCAGTGGGCGCCGACAAAGTCGGGATTGTCGGCGACAGCGCGGAGGTAGCGCGCATAGGCCGGGCCGCGTTCGCTCTCCGCGCCGACCCCGACGAGCCCCTCCCAGAACAGCCCGCGGTCGGCCGAGCCGAAATGGAACTCGCCGATCAGGGCCGGTTTACCGAGCGCGTGGAACTTCGCCCATTCGGGGGGATCATCGGCGATCGAGCGCCGATAGCAATTAAAGCTCACGACATCGCACCAGCGGGCGCAGGCCTCTACCGCCTCCGCGGTCTGCCAGGCGAAACGGCTGCCGAGATAAAGGTGGTCGGGATCATGGCGGCGCAGGGCTTCTGCCACGGTTCGAAAGTAAGCTTCGGCAAATCGTCGGCTGAACGCCGCCAGATCGCCGATGACGGTCGAATTACCAAAGGCTGGGGGCGGTAGCTCGAACCCGGGACGGCGCAGCATATCCCAAGAGGTGACTGGCATGCCCCAGGCTTGCCCAAGGCGTTCGGGCTCGCGATAGGCCTCGATGAGATAATTGACAAAGGCCGCCTTAGCCGGGCTCTCCGATCCGGCGGCAAGAGCATGGACGGCGAGAGCGTAATATTCCTGCGGGTTCGTCGACGCACCCCGCCAGGACAACTCGTTGTCGACAAAATAACCGATCAGATAGGGGTCACCCCGGAACAGCGCAGCGGCATCGCGCGCCATTTTATCGGCGGCAGCAGCGAAGCGGGGACTGAATGGATCGGGCATCGGTCCCCACCAATCCTCGCCGGAGCTGAGCTTGGCATACTCGCCTTCAAGATAAAGCGGCACCGTATAGGGCAGTCGATGCATCGACCACAAACCGGGGTCGCTCCAGTTGCCGATCGTGTTGAAACCCCACGCCTCGAGTCGCGCCAATGCCTGCTCACGCCAGCGGGCTCTCCAATCGGCGCCAAATTTGCGTTCGAGATCGGCGGTATAGAAATCGAAAGCGTGACCATGATCGAAAGAGCGGCCGCGTTGCGCACCCAAGCCCCGGCGATCTTCCCCCTCGCTCCAATGTGCGGCAAGCGGGCCTTCGCGCGCCGGCAGATCGCGGAACATGAACTCGCGGCCTTCGACATACGTCGCACCCGAAGGCGCAACCACATCCATTCCGATCGAGAAGAACGGGTTTCCTTCGGGAGTTACCAACCACCATCTGCCATCCCGTTGCTCGGTCCGGAAAAAGCCGGTGGCCGTAAAGCCGCCGTTTCCGGGAAGCCCGCCGAAACGGTCGCGCTTTGGCGAGCCGGCGAGCCATTTCGCGAGCTCGTGCTCTTCTAGGGCGCCTCTGGCGCGCAGCATCTCGACCGAGCTCACCTTCTCGGGCCAACTCCCGGGACGTCTTCGGTCGCAGTTACCGGCAATGTGTGCAGCTCGAGTCCGGCCGCCGTCAGCGACGGACCCGCGATCATCCCCATCTGCCGCGGCGACGGCGCGTCGATCCACAGCGTGAGAGCGCCGGCGCTGTCGGGCGCGATCGAGATTTTACCGCTGAGCGACCGGTCGGCACCGTCGTTGACGCGCAGCAGCAACGTCACCGGCTCACCGCTCGGATTCTCGACCGGGATGACGAGCTTGCTCGTGTCCCGCCAGTCCCACGCACCGCTTCGGGGTTTGAACAGGATTCCCGGCTGCCCTTCTGCCGCGAACTCGACCCGCAACCGTCCTCCGTCCCGTGACGCTATTGCTGCGTTGGATGTCTGGACAGCCGGTGCATCGCCGTCGCCGGCGGAAACCGGCAGCGCGAGGCAGTAGGCTGCAATCAACGCTCTTCCCCAGCTCGCGGCAGCCATCACCTAGGTCGACACGGCCGTCGGATTGTCATCGCGAGCAGAGCGAAGCGATCTCGGGCCGCCGAGCGCTCGTTCGGTCGAGTTGCTTCGTCGCGAAGGCGCTCCCGCAATGACAGCACGCCAATCTCGTCGGCCTCTGCTCTACGCCGTCGACGGACCCGTCTCCTGTACGATTTCCAGGATCTCGCGCCCGCGCGGCGCCCGGTTGCCCCAGACCCGATCGAAATCGGCGACCAGCGGCGCGCTCTTGTCGGAAGCGGTCGCCGCTTGCGCCTCAGCGACATCGGCGAATTCATAGAAGGCATAATGGACAGCCGGGTTGGTGCGGCTCCAGCACCGCCAGCCCCGTCGTGCCCCGAAAACCCGAATCGCCCAAGGCAGGTGATCGGTCGCATACCAATGATCGAACGGCGCCCGGTCACCCGGATCGGGCACTTCGGCGCGTACCACGAGATAAGCTGCACCCATGAGCGGTTACTCCTACTAAGCTTCGGGACGCCGGCCCAGCAATTCCTTCACCGCGCGGTCGATGAAGTCGTCGTCCTCGGGGTTTTGGATTGGGTTGCCGGCACGGTGGCCCCAGATCGACGGGATCGGGAGCAGTTCGGCATGCCGCATTTGAGCAATCTCGCGCTCGTTGTCGGCGACCGTGAAATAGAGGTCGGTCGTGCTCGGCATGATCAGGGCATCGGCCGAGATCGCGCCGAGCGCCTTGGCGAGATCGCCGCCATAGAGTTCGTTCGCGCTGATGTCGGCGTGCTGCCAGGTCCAGATCATCGCCAGCAGGTTGTTGGCGTCGCGGCGCAGGTAATTGGCTTCCCAGCCGGCAATCAGAAAATCCTCGAGCGAGGAAAAGCCGACCGTGCGCCACAGCTCTTCCCGATAAAACGCCTGGCTCAATGCCCACCCGGCATAGATCCGGCCCATGGCCCGCAATCCGCGCACCGGCGGCTCGGCGAAATAGCCGTCGCGCCATGCCGGGTCGGCCATCAGCGCGTATTTGATGCCCTCCAGGAAAACCTGGTTGTGCGGCGCGGTTCGCGCGCTGCCGCAGACGACGGCGATCCGCTCCACGATTTCGGGATAGAGCGCCGCCCAGTGATAGGCCTGCTGGCCGCCCATCGACCAGCCATAGACGAGGGCGACACGCTCGATGCCGAGTTGCTCGGTCAACAGACGGTGCTGGATTCGTACGTTGTCAGCCACCGTCACACCCGGGAAGCGTCCGCGATCGTGCGGTGGACCGACATTGCTTGGCGAGGAGGACAAGCCATTGCCGAGCATGTTTGGGATGATGATGAAGTACCGCTCCAAGTCGAGCGCGCGGCCCGGGCGGATCAGCCATTCCGTGTCCAGCGCCACATCGCCGAGCTCGAAGATTTCGTAATCGTGTGAGGTCATCCGTACGTTCCTGTTTCGCCCGAAAGCCTTGAGAAACGATGATACAGTCTCCGCGACGAAGAGTGGAGTGAACCGGAATGCGTGTCTTCACGATGCTGCCGATGAGGCATTGGCGCGAGGCGGGCCCGTTCGGCGCGGCGGCGGAGGCCGCGGGGTTCGACGCGTTGATGACCGTCGAGCTCGGGCACGATGTCTTTACACCGCTCGCGTTTGCCGCGCTCGCGACCGAGCGGATCGAACTCACGCCGTCGATCGCCGTCGCTTTCCCGCGCAGCCCGACGGTGATGGCCAGCCAGGCTTGGGATCTGCATGCCAACTCCACCGGGCGATTCGTGCTGGGCCTCGGCAGTCAGGTCAAAGGGCACAACGAGCGCCGCTTCGGCATCCCGTGGAGCCCGCCCGCGCCGCGGTTGCGCGACTACGTCCGGGCCTTGCGTGCGCTCTGGCGTTGCTGGGAGACCGGCGGCAAGCTCGATTACCGCGGCGAGCATTATCAGCTGACCCTGATGACTCCGGATTTCTCGCCGGAGCCGACCGGGTTGCCGATGGTGCCGATCACGATCGCCGCGGTCGGCGAGGCGATGCTGCGGGTCGCCGGCGAAGTATGCGACGGAGTGCGGCTGCATCCGCTGTGCTCGCGCCGCTATCTGGAAGAAGTGGCGCTGCCGCGCATCGCCGAGGGGATAGAGCGCAGCGGGCGTTGCCAGGCCAATTTCGACGTCTTTGGCGGCGGGTTCGTAGTGACCGGGCCCGATGAGAAAACCGTCTCCGAGGGCGTGGAATGGGCGCGAAAACGCATCGCGATTTATTCTTCGACCCGCACCTACGCTCCGATTCTTGCGCTGCACGGTCTCGAGGAGATCGGGGCGAAATTGCACGCGATGTCGGTCGCCGGCCGGTGGAACGATATGCCGGCCGAGATCACCGACGATGTCGTGCGAATCTTCGCCGCCTGCGGAACCTATGACGAAATCGCCGCGGCGATCGAGACGCGCTACGGCGGTCTCGCCGACGCCATCGAGCTGAACTTCCCGCCCAGCACCCCCGCGGGGCTGCAGCGCGAGCTCGTGACCGATGTTCGCCGCATCCCGCACCGCTTCGAAGGCTTCGACACCCGCTGGTGAGGCCGGTCAGGCGGCCTTCGCGTCCTCGATTCGCAGAATCTCGACGCAAGGCGGCGAGGTGAGTATTTCGCTGAAGGCGTGCATCCAGTCTCCGGTCTCCTGCGATGAGCCGACGCCGCGGTTGCGGAATTGGTCGAGCTGGTCGAGGCTCGTCAGCTCGACCTCGAATTGCAGGGCGGCCCCCTCCCCGTGACCGCGCGTGAGCGGCACCAGCATCCGGGCATTGAGGCGGTTGGCGCGGGCGGCCTCGACCTCGCGATGGATAAAGTCGATCGCGCGCTGGCGGTTGACCGGCAGCACGTCGTAGCAAAACCGGGCCAGATACATGTGATACTCCTCTTCATACCGGGTCGGACCAGGAGGCCGTCCCGCCTCCATGGTCAACACAACCGAAGGCCGACCGCTGCATCCACCCGAGGAGTTTTCTTTGGCGGGTCAGCGGCTAGGGCGGCTTGCGCTCGCCCTTCAGCGCCTCTTGCACGCTCTCGAAACCGAGGCGCTTACGCCGTCTGGGCGAGCCTGCGTCATACTCGCCTCGTTCGGCGGCGAGCTTCTTGCTGAGCCGCAGCCGCGGGCTCTGCGTGGCATGGCCGGAGACCCGGTGCTTATGGCTCCCCATGCCCCCTCGACCCCGCTGCATCACTGCCTCTCAATCGCTTCAGGCCAAATGTAGGCTATATTTTGCCGCGATCCGAGGCGCCGCAATGCTGCCATATTGGATTGTTAGCCACGCCGGGCCGAGCATTTCCGGCGCTGATGCCGACGGAGAGCGGCGCGGAGATCGATGGCTGGCCATTCGCAATTCAAGAACATCATGTACCGGAAGGGCGCGCAGGATAAAAAGCGCGCCAAGGTCTTCACCAAGATTATCCGGGAACTCGTGACCGCAGCCCGCTCGGGTCTGCCGGACCCGGCGGCCAACCCGCAGCTGCTATGGACCGGGTGGGGTCGCGGTCATCGTCGAGGCGCTGACCGACAATCGCAACCGCACCGCGAGCGAGGTGCGCGCCGCTTTTACCAAATCGGGGGGAGCCTTGGGGGAAACCAACAGCGTCAGCTTTATGTTCGACCGGGTCGGTGAAATCTCGTACCCCGCAGCCACGGCCGGCGCCGATGACATGTTCGAAGCCGCGATCGAAGCGGGGGCAAGAGACATCGAGAGCGATGCCGAGCAGCATTTGGTGACCTGCGCGCCGGAAGATTTGAACACGGTGCGTGATGCGCTCGAGAACCGATTCGGCCCGGCCGCTTCGGCGCGCCTCGTCTGGCGTCCGAGAACCGCTTCGGAAATCGGCGAGGAAACTGCGACGAGCCTATTCAAGCTGCTCGAGACGCTCGAGGACAGCG